>DAHWEX010000305.1 GCA_027326205.1 Actinomycetota bacterium | reverse complement strand
GATGCCGTTGGCGATCGTCACGTTGCCCGACCGCGCGGCGTTGAGCAGGCCGGGGCAGCCGAGCACGGAATCGGGGCGGAAGTGCAGCGGGTCGAGCCAGTCGTCGTCCACCCGCCGGTAGATGACGTCGACCGGGCGGCGGCCGTGCGTGGTGTGCACGTACACGCGGTTGTTCCAGCAGAACAGGTCGCGGCCCTCGACCAGTTCGACGCCCATGAGCCGGGCGAGGAGGGTGTGCTCGAAGTAGGCGGCGTTGTGCACGCCGGGGGTCAGCACCACCACGAACGGGTCGGCCGCGCCGTGCGGCGCGGCCGCGCGCAGCGCGGTCAGCAGCCGGGAGGGGTACTCGTCGACCTGGTGGATCTTCTGGTCGCTGAACAGGGCCGGGAACAGCCTCGTCATGGCGAGCCGGTTCTCCAGGACGTAGCTGACCCCGCTGGGGACCCGGACGTTGTCCTCAAGGACCCGGAACTTGCCCTGCTCGTCCCGGATCAGGTCGATGCCGGCCACGTGGACGCGGACGCCGTTGGGCGGCGTCAGCCCGGCGACCTCACGGCGGAACTTCTCGCTGGTGAAGATCAGGCTCCAGGGGACCACGCCGTCGTCGAAGGCGCGGCCGGGGCCGTAGACGTCGGCGAGGAACGCCTCGAGCACCCGGACCCGCTGGCGGACCCCCCGGGATACCAGGTCCCATTCGTTTCCGTCGATGACCCGCGGGATGAGGTCGGTCGGCATGGCCCGTTCCTCGCCCGCGTAGTCGTAGGTGACGCCGCGGTCGGTGAAGACCCGGGCCAGCTGGTCGGCCCGGTACCGGAGCTCGGCCGGGTCCATCGGCTGGAGCACCGAGACCAGCGCGTCGTAGGCCGCGCGCGGCTTGCCCGGGGCCGCGAACATCTCGTCCCAGGCCTCGGCGAGCAGGTAACCATCGAAAATGTCCGCCACAACCCCCAGGTTAGCGAGCCGCTGTTCCATGCCCGTTTCAGCAGGTGACAGCCGTGTTTCCGACTATTTCACTAGATGTCCGGCCCCGGCGGCCCGCTGGACGCGGGAGGTTAGCCACCGCTGGCCCCAGGAACAACCGGCATGCCGGTAGAGGTTCCGCATTCTCAAAAGGCGCAAACCGCCTGGCGAGGCGGCCGGCCGCGTCGCCCGCGGCCGGGCGCGGTCGTTAGGCTGGCCGGGAAAGGAGGGCAGCATGTACATTCCCGCCCATTTCGCGCCCGAGGCGGCGCTGGTCGACGAACTGCTGCGCAATCACAGGGCGGCCGACCTGGTGACACTGACCGATCAAGGACTGGTGGCCACCATGCTGCCCTTCATCTACGAGCCGCCCGGGAGCCCGCGAGCCGAAGGAGCGCACGGGGCGCTGCACGGGCACCTCGCCCGCAACAACGACCAGTGGAAGCTGAACGCGCGCGGCGAGGCGCTCGCGATCGTGCGCGGGCCCGATGCCTACATCTCGCCGGGCTGGTACGCCTCCAAGGCCGAGCACGGGCGGGCCGTCCCGACCTGGAACTACGTGACCGCGCACGTGTACGGGCGGTTCGTGGTGCACGACGACCCGGGCTGGACCGAGGACCTGGTGCGCCGGCTCACCGCGAAGCACGAGGCCCACCGCGATCACCCCTGGTCGGTCGACGACGCGCCCCGGGCCTACGTCGAGGGACAGCTGCGCGCGATCGTGGGCGTCGAACTGGAGATCACCCGGATCGAGGCGAAGGCGAAGCTCAGCCAGAACCGGCCGCCCGCCGACGTCGAGGGCGTGATCGCCGGGCTGCGCGAGCGCGGCGACACCGCCAGCGCCGACGCGGTCGAGCGGGCGCGCGGCTAGCCGGCGTCCGCGCGGAGCATGACGGGGGGCGCGCGGCGGCGGACCGTTCGGTAGCAGGTCTTAGGTCATTCCGAACGGGCCGCCGGTTCCAGCCGGCGGTCTACTGAGCCGAGCGCCGGGCGAGCTCGCGCAGCCCGGCCGCGCGCATCGCCTCGACCGGGGCCGGCTTCCCCGTCATCAGCTCCACCTGGGCGGCCGCCTGGTGCAGCAGCATCGAGTAGCCGCTGGCCACGATGGAGCCGGCCGCGGCGGCCGCTTCCGCGAGCCGGGTCGGCCACGGGTGGTACACCACGTCGAGGAGCGCGGCCGGCGCCTTCTGGGAGACCAGCAGCCGCTGCGCGTACTCGTCGGCGGCGCCGGCCGGGACGGTCGAGATGAGGAGGTCGGGGACCGGCACCTCGGGGTCAGCGAGGTCGGCCCAGGGGCGCAGCCGCACGTGCAGGGCGAGCCGGCCGGCGGTGGCCAGCAGGTCCGCCGTGCGGGACGGGTCGCGGACCACGATGTCCGCGCCGGGCGCGCCGAGTTCGCCGATGGCGGCCAGGGCCGAGCAGGCGGTCGCGCCCGCGCCGATGATCGTGACGGCGCGCGGTGTCAGCGTGCCGACCTCGGTGAACGCATCGACGATGCCCTGCACGTCGGTGTTGTAGCCGTAGCGGCCCTCGGGGCGGAACACGACCGTGTTCGCGCCGCCGGTCGCGGTCGCCAGGTGGTCCGCGTAGTCAAGCAGCGGCAGGACCGTGCGCTTGAGCGGCATCGTCAGGGACAGCCCCGCCCAGTCCGGGTCCCGCGACGCCACGTAGCCGGCCAGGCCCCGCTCGTCGCACTCGACCAGGTCGTACGTCCAGTCGGTGAGGCCGAGCGCCGCGTAGGCGGCCCGGTGCAGGGCCGGCGACAGGGAGTGCGCGATGGGCTTTCCGAGTACCGCTGCCTTCATTCGATCCTTGTTCTTCTGGGGACTGTGCTGGTCCGTGCTGGTCCGTGCAGGTCCGTGGCTGGCCCGTGGCTGGTCTGGGCGTCAGCAGGTGCCCGGCAGGTTCTGGCAGCTGTTGGAGAACTCCGTCGGCTTGCCGGTGGCCACGGTCAGGAAGTACAGGTAGTCGGTCTTCGCCGGGTGCAGCACCGCCTGGATCGCGGCGTCGCCCGGGTTGTCGATCGGGGTCGGCGGCAGGCCGGGCTTCTGCGTGTTGTCGTACAGCCCGGACGCCACCGCCTGCTGCTCGGTGATGTTGATCCCGTACTGGCCGAGCCCGTAGAGGACCACGCTGTCGAAGCCGTCCGCCATGCCCGCGGCCTTGCGGTTGTTGATGACGCTGGCCATCTTCGGCATGTCCGAGTTCAGGCCTGCCTCGGCCTGGACCATGGCCGCCTCGATGATGAGCTGGCCGGGCGTCAGCTTGACGGACTGCGCCGCCGTCGCGATGTCGAGTTGCTGCGCCTCGACGTCGTACCGGGCGACCATCGCCTGCAGGATCTGCAGCGCGGTCTCGTGCGGGGTGACCGTGTAGGTCGCCGGGAACAGGTAGCCCTCGATCTGGCCGTAGGGCACGGTGGACGGCAGCTTCGTGGTGGTGCCCGCGTAGGACGGCAGGCCGAGCTTGGCCGTCTCCCGCGCCGCCGCCTCGAACTGGCTCAGCGGGATCTTGGTGTGCGCGGCCAGGATCGTCAGGACCTGGCTGGCCCGCTTGCCCTCGGGGATGGTGACCGCGGTCTGGATCGCGTTCTTCGGGTTGGTCAGCGCCGCGTAGGCGAGGCTGGCCTGCATGTGCAGGTGCAGGTTGTAGTAGCCCGCCTCCAGGCCCGCCGAGTTCGTGCTCACGGTGGTCGTCGCGGCCGTGGCGGCGTTCTCGAACGCGCGGTCGCTGGCGATGATGCCCATCTGGTAGAGCCGTGGCGCGATGCTGAACGAGGTGTCGCCGCTCACCACCTGGAAGACCACGTCGCCGGTGCCCGCGCCCGCGTAGTCCGGCGGGTGGTACCTGGCCTCGTAGCGGTGGTAGACGTCCAGGCCGCCGACGAGGCCGCCGACCGCGAGCACGGCGACGACCGCGAGGATGAACACCCGGGGCACCCAGCGGGTCGCCTTCTTGCGCGGCTGACGGTTCCGGTCGCCCCGGTCATCCTGGTCATCCCGGTCGCCCCGGTCGACCTCGCGGCGCGGGCGGCGGTCGTCCGGCCGGCCGTCGCGCGGGTCGGGGCCGCGACCGCCCGCGCCCCGGCCGTCCGGCCGGGCATCGCGCGGTGCGT
>DAHWEX010000299.1 GCA_027326205.1 Actinomycetota bacterium | reverse complement strand
CCGGGCAGGCCGATGACCCGGCGGATATAGGTGCCGACCTGCGGCGGGGAACTCTCGTCCACGACGATGATGTCGCCCCGGTGGACGGGCGCGGCTGGGTTCGTCACGAGCAGGTCGCCGGGCCTGAGAGTGTCCTCCATGCTGGTGGAGCTCACGGCGAAGACCGCCGACGCGTCGCGGGCGGAGATGGTTCCGCCGGCCGCCGCCGCGACGCAGGCACCGACCAGCACCCAGAAAACGATCCGACGGGCGCGGCGCCTCGGCCTTTGGCGTTGCGCCTCCTGGCGCTCAAGCCCTTGGCGCGTCGCCCCCGGCGCCGCCGAGTCCAGCAGTTCCGCCGGCTCTTGCTCCTCCATCACGCGGCGCGGCGAAGGGTCTCGGTAATCACCACCCAGTGATGATAACTGTCACATTAGGTACTTGGCGGCTAAGTCACTCAAGACACTCCTCCGCTTGCCGCGAGGCGCTCTGCGCCTCACACCGGGGTACGGGAGTCTCGTCCCCCGCGACTCAGCGGGCGAATTCGGTGGCGCGGGACTCGCGGACGACCGTGACGCGGATCTGGCCGGGGTAGGTCAGCTCCTCTTCGACCTGCTTCGCGATGTCGCGGGCGATGACCTGGGCCTGGATGTCGTCGACCTGTTCCGGCTTGACCATGACCCGGATCTCGCGGCCGGCCTGCATGGCGAAGACCTTCTCGACGCCTTCCTTCTCGGTGGCGATCTGCTCCAGTCGCTCCAGGCGGCGGACGTACATCTCCAGGGACTCGCGCCGCGCCCCCGGGCGGCCGCCGCTGATCGCGTCGGCGGCCTGGGTGAGCACGGCCTCCACGGTCCGGGCCTCGACCTCGTTGTGGTGGGCCTCGATCGCGTGCACGATGTCGTCGGACTCGCCGTACTTGCGGGCGATCTCCGCGCCGATCAGGGCGTGGCTGCCCTCGACCTCGTGGGTGAGCGCCTTGCCGATGTCGTGCAGCACCGTGCAGCGCTTGAGCAGCAGCGGGTTGAGGCCCAGTTCGCTCGCCATCATCCCGCCGATGTACGCGGACTCGGTGAGGTGGACGAGCACGTTCTGCCCGTAGGAGGTGCGGTAGCGCAGGCGGCCCAGGAGGTTGACCAGTTCGGGGTGCATGTCGGTGATGCCGAGGCCGGCCACCGCGTCCTCGCCCGCCCGGCGGCAGATCTGCTCGATCTCGGCCACGGCGCGCTCGTAGGCCTCCTCGATGCGCTGCGGGTGAATCCGGCCGTCACTGACCAGCCGCTCCAGGGTGAGGCGGCCGATCTCACGCCGCACCGGGTCGAAGCACGACAGGAGCACGGCCTCGGGCGTGTCGTCGATGATCAGGTTGACGCCGGTCACCGACTCGAAGGCCCGGATGTTGCGGCCCTCACGGCCGATGATCCTGCCCTTCATCTCGTCACCGGGCAGGTGCATGACCGAGACGACCGACTCGCTCGTCTGCTCGACCGCGACCCGCTGGATGGCGAGGGTCACGATCTTGCGGGCCCGCTTGTCCGCTTCCGCCTTGGCGACCGCCTCGATATCCCTGACGCTCACCGCGGCCTCGCGCTTGGCCTGGTTCTCCATCGTGGCGACGAGTTCCGCCTTCGCCGCCTCCGCGCTCAGGCCCGCGACCCGCTCGAGTTCCCTGGCCGCCTTGACGTCCGCCTCGGTCAGCGCCTTCGCCCGCTCCTCAAGCTCGGCCCGGCGCGCTTCCAGCGCCTCGCCGCGCGCTTCGAGGCGGCGGCTCTCGTCGTCGAGTCGCTGCTCGCGCTCGCCGATCCGCTGCTCGCGCCGCTCAAGGTCGCCGCGGAGCTGGCGTATCTCGTCCTTGACCGCGCGGACCTCGTCCTCGACCTCGCGGCGGCCGTCCGCCGCCTGCCGCGCCGCCTGCTCGGCCGCCTCGGCGGCCTTCGCGAGGATCAGGTCGGCGTCGGCCTGGGCGCGCGTCCTGATCTGCTCGGCGTCGGTCTGGGCCTTGACCTGCGCCTGGGTCGCCGTTTCCTGGACAGGCCGCTGCCGCCCGGCCAGTTGCCCGGTGCCTGCCGCCGCCTGGGAGCGGGCGGGAATCCGGCGCAAGACGATGGCGAACGCGCCGAACGCGAGTGCCAAAGCGACGAGCCCGATCACCAAGAGCGCGTCTGCGCCGCTCACGGTCACCCCTTTCGCCTCAACACACCACTGCCGTGAGGTTAAGCGTTGGTTACGGCGTCTGTCTACATTGTCCGTCACAAAACTGTGACCTGCAAAGCGGCAGGTAGCAGCGTTACCGCAGCTCAAGCTGTTATAAAGCCGATATCTAGGCTACCGGGGAACCTCCCTGCCCGGACCGCAGTGGCTGATCGCCGGGCCCGCAGGGGCCCTGAGGGCCCGTCACCACCCGCCGCCGCCGCCGGAATCGCCGGTACCCGGGTCGTCTTCGTCGAAGGGTAGCCCTGCCTCTGGCAACGCCTGCTCCCCCTCCGCCTCCAGCGCCTCGCGGATCACGCGGAAGGCCAGGCCCGCTGGGTAGCCCTTGCGGGCGAGCATCCCGGCCAGCCGCCGGGTCCGCTGCTCGGGGGGCAGCCCCCGCGTGGCGGTCAGTTTCCTCGCGACGAGGTGCCGCGCGGCGGCGGCCTCCGCGTCGGGGTCGAGTTGCTCGTCGATGGCCGAGCGAATGTCCTCGGCGGCCACCCCGCGCTGCCTGAGCTCGGCGCTCAGCGCCCGCCCGGAGAGCCCGCGGCTGTAGTGCCGCGATTCCACCCATGCCCGGGCAAACGCCGCATCGTCGATGAGGCCGACGTCAACGAACCGGCTGAGCACCTCATCGGCCGCCTCATCGGGGATGCCCCGCTTGCGCAGCGCGTCCGCGAGCTGCGCCCGTGTCCTGGGCGCGAGCGTGAGCAGCCGCAGGCACACCTCCCGCGCCCGCGCCGCCGGGTCCTCCCGGCCCGCCTGCGCGGGGTCGTCCCCCCGGGAAACGTCGTCCCCCCGGGAAACACTGCGCGGACCCCCGGGAAGGCGGCTGGAGGCCGCCGCCCGGGGGTCATCGTCTCGCGCCATGTCGTCAGCCGGCGGCACCGGTTGGCGCGGGGACCGGGCCGGCGGCCGGGGACGCCGCCGGGTCGCTGTCCAGGCGCGGGCCGACGCCGAGCTTCTCCTTGATCTTCTTCTCGATCTCGTTGGCGATGTCGTCGTTCTCGCGCAGGAAGTTCCGCGCGTTCTCCTTGCCCTGGCCGAGCTGGTCGCCCTCGTAGGTGTACCAGGCGCCGGCCTTGCGCACGATGCCCTGTTCCACGCCGAGGTCGATCAGGCTGCCCTCCCGGGAGATCCCGACCCCGTAGAGGATGTCGAACTCGGCGGTCTTGAAGGGCGGGCTCATCTTGTTCTTCACGACCTTGACCCGCGTCCGGTTCCCGACCGCCTCGGTCCCGTCCTTGAGCGTCTCGATCCGCCGGATGTCGAGCCGCACCGAGGCATAGAACTTGAGCGCCTTACCGCCCGTCGTGGTCTCCGGCGACCCGAACATGACGCCGACCTTTTCCCGCAACTGGTTGATGAAGACCGC
>DAHWEX010000295.1 GCA_027326205.1 Actinomycetota bacterium | reverse complement strand
GCCGCCGGGCATGGTCGGCCGCTGGGCCGGAATCGTGGATTTCCTTGTGACCCTTCGGGGTGCCGCTGCCTACTAAGCGGTGTGGACATTGCGGTGATGGCGGGGCGGTATCAGCGGGCGAGGCGGGCGGTGGAGCAAACGGCGCCGCAGCCGGAAACTCGTCACGCGAACCGGGATGTCACGCTGGTGCGGGCCGTCGGCCTGGGGACCCGCGAGGCGGTAGCGGCGATGTCGCTCGCGCCCCGGCCGGAGGCGCTGGAGTTGCTGCTCGGCCGGGTGACGAAGACCCCGCGCCGGGCCCGGGGCGGCCTCGGGCACGCGGCGGCGGTGCTGGCCGGGCAGGTGCCGCTGGTGCGGCGGCGCATCTGGGTGGCCTCGGTCGTCATGCTCACGCTGGGCGCGGCGATCGCGGTCACCCGGCGAGAGCAGGGCGGCGTCGTCCTCGCGCTCGCGCACCGCTGGTGGCGGCGCTTGGCATGGTGCTCATCTACGGGCCCGAGGTCGATCCCGGTGCCGAACTGGCGGCGGCGTCGGTCACCCCCCGTCCGGCTGATCCTCATCGCCTGGCTGGCAAATGACACGGCCGGTTCCGGTCCGCCATCGGTGACCAGGCTGGTCGGCCAGCAAGCGATCGGGGTGAACCTCCTCGTCCTGGTGGTCATCGGGGCGCTGCTAACCGACCGCTGGGTCCGCGACCGGCGGCTCGGCGTCGAGGAGCTGCTTTCCGCGACCGCGGCCTCGCCGGCGTCGCGGCTGTGGGGCAAGTACCTGGGCGTCCTGTCGAAGCTGACGGAGACGGGTGATCCGGTGCTGATCAGGCACGATGCCGCAGGTTACGTTGATGAGGTCGATGTCTGCGAGCTGACCACTGGCCGCTGGTGAAGCGGATCTGGGCGACGCTGGGCTCCCTGTGGCCGACTATCGCCTGGGACGAGATGTCGGGCTTTGAGGTGAACCAGGACGCCTGAGCCTGCATGACGGCGCCGCCAGCCGGTCTCGTTCGAGTTCCGCCAACTAGCGTTCCAATCCCGCCAGGCAGCGGTCATGGTCACACTGTCTTCTGGTTCACCGTGACTCGTCTCAGCTTGCCCGCCTGGTCCAGAGAGTGAGGTCGCTGCTGGTGGCGACGGCGAGGGTGCGGCCAGACGGGTGCCAACAAGCGTGATCCGACTCCTCGGACGCCCCACGTCACGGTCCCTCACCGGTGCCAACTATCGTGAGTCGGCTCAGTGGGTATCCAGCGCGTTGCGATTGCGTCCTGCCCGGAGCTGGCCGAGCCACTCTGTGCCCAGCTGGCGCCCGTTCGGGAACTGGTCGTCTCGATCCCAGCGCCACGTTGTGATCATCGCCAGCGCGAGGGTCCGGCACTCGCGCAGCAAGTCTTGATTGACGCCCGGGTAGCGCTCGCTGACTTCGTCGGGCGCATGGGCGAGGTCGAATTCGACGGGCCCGCGGCAGCATGTCTCGAGGTCTATGAACAGCGGGCCGTTCTTCGTGGCGAGCAGGTTGCCCGGGTGCGGCTCGCCGTGCAGCAGTTGCTCGGCGACATCGCGGCCGCCGATCGCTCGTCGCAGGCTGCGCAGGGTGCCGCCGAGGAACTCGCGGTCCGCGTCGGTGAGCGCCGGAGTGCGATCGCGGCTCGCAACAAGTTGCTGAGCCTCCTCGACCCGGTCCGTGAAGTGCGGCGCGGGGACATCGAGCTTGCGCAGGCCGGCATGCAGTCGCTCGAGCGCAGTGGCGTAGCCGGCGGGTGAGACCTCTCGGGGCGCCACCGGTTCGTAGTAGGTCCACAGCGTGACCGCGAAGCCATCACGCTCGTAGACGCGTGGGTCCACCCTGGGCTCAAGAGCAGCTACAGGGCTCCCGGATTCGGCGAGCCGCTGGGCAATCTCGATTTCGAACCGTGCGACCTGACGCTCGACAGGAGCGACCCGGGCCAGCGCGTCACAAGGCAGTAGACGCAAAGTGAGCTTGTCCGAGTCCTGAAGGACGATCGCGTCGTCCGCTGTCAGGCCAAGTGATGAGGCGATCGACATAGCCGCAGCCACCGCCCGCGGGACCTCTGAAGCCTGCAACCTCCTGGCCCCTCTCCCGTGAGCGCCTGCCGTGCTCTTGGGCACCATACCAAGGCCGATAGTCAGCCGCGGTGGCGCAGCGGGCGCGCCGTACCTGAATCGGCAATCAAGGCTGGCGTGGTCGATGAGGAGTCTGGCCGTCCCGCAGCTGGTCCCGACCGGAACCGTCAGGTCGACCCACGAGACGCAATCCGACCACAGTGCCCCCGCAGTCGTCCTGACCCGCGACATCCGCTGCGGAGATAGCCCCACGCACAGGCAATATGGAAGCACCGGCTACCTAGCGCGTTCGCTGCATCGACGAACTGGTGACAACTACCGTGGCAATTCACTGCTGGTGACAACGATCTTGGCCAGACAGTGGCAGTTACCGTGGCCCAACACGAGCGAACGGCCTGCTCGGGGCCGCAGCCAGGTGACAACTACGGGGATGGCCGGCTCGAACCCTACGGCTAGCCGGTTATCGCGCGGCCGGTGAAACCGGCGGACGTTCGGAAGATTGCACGTCGAGTTCGCCGGAATTGATGCGCGCGGTCACCGTGCGGGTCGCGGTGGCGGCCTGCGGGATGCCGACGTTGACGTAGCCGGACGTGACCTGCTGAGCGACCCGGTAGGCGACGCCGGCCGGCAGGACGAGCCTGGCCTGGGCCGAGGTCAGTGTCACGCTGACCTCGTCCGGTGCGGCGGTAAAGGTCGCGCTCAGCTGGCCGCTGGTGATCGCGGCCGTCAGGCTGGGCGAGCTCAGTCCGCTGGCGCTGACATCCGCGTTCGCGGCGGTGATGCTCAGCGGGCCGGACAGGCCGCTCACCGTGACCTGGCCACCGGGCTGCCGCACGGTCGCGCCGGTTCCGGCCGGTACCGCCAGCCGGAGGTTCTCGGTACACGGGGCCGCGGACGCGCACCGGATGGATACCACCAGGACGCTGGCGGAGCGGTCGACCCGGGTCTCGATGACCGGCGCGCGGCCGGACCCGTGCAGTTGCCCGGTGAGGCTCACCGGCCCGGATCGCGTCCCGGTCCCGGTGATAGCCAATTGCCCGGGCACGCCCTGGAAGTCGATGGTGCCGACCCCGCCGCCGACGGTGACCTGGACGGGCCGTTGTGCACCGCCGCTGCCCTGGTCGGTCTGGCCGGCGGGCATTCCCGCCGCCGGGGGGCTACCCATGGTCAGCGCGACGCCAACAGCGACCGAACCGGCTATCGCCACTGTTGCCCACAGCCCGAAGCGTCCCAGCCGCCGCCCCGACGGCGGTGCGTCCGCCGACTCCTGGTGAGCGGGCCAGGGACTGCTGTCCGGCGGCGGAGCGGGATCCGGCTGGCCGCCGGCGGCCGGCTCGTCCGCACTACGGACCGGGCCGGAGCTGCCCAGGTCAGCCGCCAACTCAGCGGCCAGGTCGGCCACGGTCGCCGCGGCCGGGTCCTGGTTCTGGTTGAAGTCCCTGTTGAACTGGCCGCATCGCTGGCACGGCCACGGCATGCGGAACCCCTGCAGTCCGTCGACAAAGCTGACCCGGCGGCACGCCGCGCACCGCCGCAGGAAGAAGCCGTTCCCGCAGCTGCCGCACTGCCAGCGGGTCGCCCCGGGATCGGCCGTCCCCGGTATCCGGCACTCCGGGCACAGCACCTGCGTCAGTTCCACGCCCATGTCCGAATGCTGGCACGCAGGCGAGCGCGGCGCCCGCCGATGACGGCCCCCGTTAGATCGCCGTAAACTATCGGGCTTGATCGTGGGCTGAGCATTGCCGTGCACGTGTGCGGTGCCGGAGGACCGGGAGCCAGTTGTCGGCCGGGCGACGATGGCGAACACGCTCCCGTCGCTGACGGTCGAGAAGCCACAATGGAGCCGACCAGTTGCCGGCCGGGCGACCTGGCGGGGCCGCTGGACACGGTCATCGGCTGGGGGCCTCAATTGAGCCGACCGATTGCCGACAACCGGGCGACACCATGGCCTTGCTCTGGGCTCACCTACTCGGCGCGGAGCCGCAATGGAG
>DAHWEX010000293.1 GCA_027326205.1 Actinomycetota bacterium | reverse complement strand
CCGCACCGCTCGTTCAGCATGATCATCGTCCCGACCGACACGCCGGGGTACCGGATCGTGCGGGAGACGCCGGTGCTCGGCCTGGCCGGCGGCCACTGCGAGGTGGCGTACGAGGACGTGCGGGTTCCGGCGGACAACCTGCTCGGCCCGCGCGGCGAGGGGTTCGCCATCGCCCAGGACCGCCTCGGCCCGGGGCGGATCTTCCACTGCATGCGGTGGCTGGGCCAGGCGCAGCGGGCGTTCGAGCTGATGTGCGCGCGGCTCGGGACCCGGGTCGCGTTCGGGGAGCCGCTGTCGGGCAAGCAGCTCATGCAGCAGCACGTCTTCGACTCCTACGCGGAGATCGCGGCGGCGCGGCTGCTCACGCTGCAGGCGGCGGAGAAGATCGACTCCGGCGACCAGGCCCGCATCGAGATCGGCGCGATCAAGGTGGTGGGCGCGCGGATGCTGCACAACGTCATCGACCGCGCGATCCAGGTACACGGCGCCCAGGGCCTCACCGACGACCTGCCGCTGTCGCGCATGTACCGGCACGCCCGCGAGGCCCGCATCTACGACGGCCCGGACGAGGTCCACATCCAGTCCACCGCGCGGAGGATCCTGAAGAGCATCTAACGCGACGCTGCTCAGGCCGTCCTCTGGTCTCCGGTGCTGTGCTTGCTGGTGACAGCGCGCTCGATTCGGTCGAGTCGCGCCGTTATGTCGGCCAGGTCCGGAGGCAGGCCGCCGACTTCCTGAAGGCAAAGCTCCAAAGATGGCGATTACTAACAGATTAGAGAGTAGCTAATCTGTTAGCAATCGTTCGAAGGGGATGCCGTGTCGTCATTTAGTCCTGGAGCTGATCAGATCGAGGCTCGGGAACTGCTTGAGGCCCTCGTCGAAGAGACGCTGGCCAGGCTTGCGTCTGGCCAGCTACCTGATGCTATCGAGCGGGAAAAGATTGACTTCAAGGAAGAGGCTGGACGGCGCGGGCCGGGCGGGACCCTTAACGTGGGCAGTCCGCACAACGAGGACGCGGCCCGGCATCTGGCTAACGAGGTCGCCTGCATGGCGAATACGCCTGGCGGGGGTGCGATCGTGGTCGGGGTTGAAGACCGCAGCGGGCGGTTGCTAGGCGCGGCGCTTGACGCGGAGTGGCTCCGTCGTCGGGTGTACGAGTACGTCGGTGTCGCTCCGGCCGTAGCGGAGAGGGCCGTCCAGGGAATACGCATTCTGGTGCTCTACATCGCACAGGCAAGCGAGCCAATAGAAGACGTTAGTGGACGTATCCGGTGGCGCACGGGAGGCCACTGCACGCCGGTTGACCGTGCTGAATGGTGGCTTAGCCGTCAGCTTTACGCAGGCTATGACCAGATGGCCGTAGCCACGCGGCGCACCGTGGCTGACGTGGCGCCGGGCGCGGTGGTCGCCGCGCGGCGCTACCTAGCGTCCTGGGCCGGGGAGAGAGGAACACCTGCGGACAGCGACGACGTCAGCGGGCAGAGTCCCGGGGAGTTGCTCACTGCCCTAGGCGCGCTTTATCCGGACGGGCGGCTCAGCGGCGCGGGTGCTCTGATGTTCTGCCCGTCTGACCGCACGTACATCGCACTGTCTGTCCTAGACGTCGAAGGCGGCGAACTACTCGCCGCCCCTCGGGATCTGGCCGGACTCAGTTTGCTGGAGCAGATCGAGTGGGCTGACGGACGACTGGATACTCTCAATACATCCCTACGCGTCAATGCGGATCCTGGCTTCGCCCGATCGTCGGTTCGGAAGCTTCCCCCGGGTGCAGTCCGGGAAGCGGTGCTCAATGGGGTCGTGCACCGAGATTGGATGCAGCACGATCCGGTGGAAGTCACCTGGGTAGATGAGGACTCGGCTCTGCAAGTCGTCAGCCCAGGCGGCTTCACCGGGGGAGTCACCGCCGCGAACGTACTGACTCAGCGCCACGCCCGTTACCCTGCGCTGGCCGACCTGTGCCGCGCTCTGCACCTCGTTGAAAAGCAGGGGTTGGGCGTGGACCGCATGTACCGAGACATGGTGGTACTTGGGCACCGGCCGCCCTTGATCATCGAGGAACCGGGCCCGAGGGTGCGTACGCGCCTAGTAGGCGGCCCTCCGGTCGTGCCCGTGGTGAACCTAATGTCTACCGTACGGCCCGAACCCCGTCAGCGCGACGTACGCGTCGCGCTTATCGTCCACACTCTGCTCCATCAGCCTTTTATCACTGCAAACAGGCTGACGGGAATCCTGCAACGGGAGATTCCGGAGGTCGAAGAGGCCTTGGACACGGCTGCGGACTGCCTGACTGGTTCTGAGCCCCTGCTCGTAAGATACAAGGATGTATGGACGCTGAGCTGGGACGCCGTATCCGCAGCGAGGCGCAGGACTGACTACGAGGAGCTTCACCGGCGGGGCGTGCTGACGTATGTCAGGCCTGATACGAACGTTGCTGCAACTATTGCTGGTGACTGGCTGGCCGACCATGATCGCTATACATCCGGTGATCACGCAACCCTGACCGGCTTGACGTACACCGGTGCTCGCGGACAACTGGAGCGGCTGGAGCAAGCCGGGCTACTGATCCGCGGACCGGGGAGCGGTCGCAGTGCCCACTTCATAGCTGGGCCCGCCCTTGCATGACCAGCAGGCGGCCTCAGCCGCTGAGGGCTGCCACTGACGAGACGGGAGCGCGGGCGGCGACCTTCCGGGACCGGCCTAAGCCACCGCTCCCGAGCCAGCCGCGACAGCGTCCCCGAAGGGTTAACCATGCCTGCCGGGCCACCGTCGACCAGCCATCCGGCACCCGCACGTCCGTGACCAGCCCGGTCACTTACGCGAGCCAAACGGAGACCGGCATGACGAAGGCTCGAGCCGCGGTACTGGGGGAACTCCACCCAGGAGCAGGTCGCCGCGAGGCTGGGCATCTCGCAGATGCACGTGTCCCGGCTCCAGGCCCGCGCCCTGGCCTGGCTGCGGGAGCGGCTGGCCGGCCCGGCCGAGGAGCCTGTCCGGGACGGGGCCTCCGCCTAGGCGCAGGGCGTCGGCGCCTGGACGTGCGCCCAGCCGGCGGCCATGACCGCCTCGGCCGTGGTGGCGCTCACGGCGAAGCCGTGGCTCATCTCGGCGAGGGTGAGCGTGCGCCGCACGAGCGGTCCGGGCGCGGCCAGCACCAGGTCACCGCCAGCCCGCCGGGCCTGTGCCCGGGCCCGGGCCAGCACGCCCAGGGCGCAGCAGTCGATGAACTTCAGCCCGGTCAGGTCCACGGCTAGCCGCGGGTTGCCGTCCGCGGCCGATGTCAGCACGGAGCCGACCGCCTCGGCGTCGACGGCGTCCAGTTCACCGCACATGGTGACGATCAGATAGCCGCCGCAGGCGCGGACGTCAATCTTGGTAGTGATCATGTCTCGCCCTCCTGCTTCGGCAGCAAGGCGAGGTCTGGGCCCGGCGGCGGACTTCGAACAAGTCCTGCGGCTGACCATACGCCCCGGTGACGTAAAAGTCCCGCCCCGGCCGTCCCGGCTGACCGGGACAAGTCCCGCGGGCAGGCGGGCGACCCGTGGATGAAGAGGCTCTGCGTCAGCGCGGGGTGAGGACGTCGAACTCGTTGCCTTCCGGGTCGGCGAGGCACGTCCAGGACACGTCGCCCTGGCCGAGGTCGACGTCGGTGGCGCCGAGCACCCGTAGCCGGGCCACCTCCGCCGCCTGGTCGTCGCCAGGGTAGGGCCGCAGGTCAAGGTGGGTGCGGTTCTTCACGGTCTTCACGTCGGGCGTGCGGACGAACTCCAGGTACGGCCCGACTCCTTTCGCCGAGCGCAGCGACGCGTAATCGCCGGTCACCTCGTGCACGGTCCAGTCCGTCGCCTCGCCCCAGAACCGGGCCATGGCCCGCGGGTCCGCGCAGTCGCACACCACCGCGGCGATCGGCCCGGTGTCCCGGTAGAGCGGCCGCGGCTCCAGCACGCAGAACTCGTTGCCCTCCGGGTCGGCGAGGACCGTCCACGGCACGTCGCCCTGGCCCACGTCGGCGAGCGTCGCGCCGAGGCCTAGGAGGCGCGCGACCAGGTCTGCCTGGTGAGCCGCGGAGGTGGTGGCGAGATCGACGTGCACGCGGTTCTTCACCGTCTTGGGCTCCGGCACGCGAATGATATCGATGACGACGGCGACCGGGTCCGGGTAGGCGAAGCCCAGGGGTTCGAGGCTGATCACGCCGGGCTCCTCGCTGGCGATGCCCCAGCCGAGCACCTGCGCCCAGAACCGCCCGACCGCGGCCTCGTCCTGGGCGTTCATCGCGATTTGCACCAGCCGCAGCGCCATGCCGCCGATCTTATGCCCGCCCGTGCTCTCCCACGGGAACGGGGCGAGCGCGGGTTCGACCCAGCCGGTTGCGGGCCCGCGGGGCGGCCGACGTCGCCGGACGACCGGACGGTTGTCAGCGGAACGGGTTGGCGACCCGGATGCCGGCGTAGTCCTGGCCGTCACCGAGGTCCTCCGACAGGATTTCGGTGCACCCCATGACCCGGGCCGCCTCGATGATCCCCGCGTCCCAGTACGACACCTGGAAGCGCTGCCGGGCGGTCAGCGCCGACATGAGGATCCCGTCGGTCACGTCCTGCACCGGAAACCGGCGGAACGACTCGATCAGGCGGACCGCGTGCCGATGACTGACCGGGTCCGGACGGCTCGCCCGGGTCGCCTGCACGTAGAACTCCTGCAGGACCTGGACGGACAGCGCCAGGTCCCGCTCTGCGAGTACCTCATTGGCCCGTTTGGCCTTGCCCTGCTCGGCCGGATCCGTGGAGATCGCGTACAGCAGGACGTTGGTGTCAACGAACCGCACGGCCGTGCACCTCGTCCCGGCCCAGCCGGCTCGCGCCCCGGAACTGGCCGATCTCGGCCTGGATCTCGTGCTGCAGTGCCTCAAGGCGGTCGAACTCGTCCATCCGGTCGGACAGGCCTTGCAGGTACGCCACGACAAGCGCGCTCACCGAGGTGTCCCGGCGCGCCGCGGCGATCCGGGCGTTCCGGTAGACCTCGTCGGGCAGGGAGACCGTCAAATTTTTCACAGTTTCACCGTAACACAGTTTCTGTGTAGTGTCCTGGGTGGCCGTTCCGCGACGACGGGCCGCGCTGGCGGGAGTTGCAGTAGGCATGCCATCACGCTACGCGATCGTTTCCGACAGCGCAAGCGACCGTGAACACCGTCATCAATGTACACAGTCGCTTGCCTTGACCATCGCGTTGCGGGTACGGTTCGGGTATGGGCAACGAGGAGCGGACGGAGATCACCGGCGCCGGCATCGCGCGGCTGGCCGGAGTCGGCCGGGCCGCCGTGTCCAACTGGCGCAAGCGGCACCCGGAGTTCCCGAAGCCGGTCGGCGGCTCGCCGAACAGCCCGACGTTCGACCGGGGCGAGGTCCTGAAGTGGCTGCGGGCGACCGGGAAGGCCGGCCAGCTAGCCACCGCCGGCCAGACCGACGGCGGCACGCGCCGAGTGGCCGCACCCGGTGAGAGCGTCGCCGAGTTGTCGTTCGAGGCCATGCTCCGGACCGCCTGGCAGAAGCTTCCGGAACGCTCGGTCGCCGACCTGTCCGGGCCCGAACTGCTGGCCCGGGCCATGGCCGCGCTGCTGCCACGGACGGTCGCCGGCCCCCGTGCTGGGGAAGCCCGTGCTGGGGAAGCGGGCAGCCAGTACGCGGACCAGGAGACGGCGGAGCCGGCGACGGTGCTTGACCCGGCGTGCGGCCGCGGGCAGCTGCTGACGGCGGTCGCGGACCGGTTCGGTGACCGCGTGCGGCTGGCCGGGCAGGAGATCGACGAGCGCGCCGCGCGGATCGCGGCGATCAGCCTCGGCGCGAGCACCGGCGGCGCGGAGTACGAG
>DAHWEX010000286.1 GCA_027326205.1 Actinomycetota bacterium | reverse complement strand
CGGACCGCCTGGCTGCACGCCGGCCTGCCGTACCAGGCCGGCTGCCTGACCCTGGATGCCCAGTGCGGCTCAGGGCAGCAGGCCGTCCACCTGATCGCCGGCCTGATCGCGGCCGGCGCGATCGGGGTCGGCGTCGGCTGCGGGGTGGAGAGCATGTCACGGGTGCCGCTGCGCTCGAACACCGGGGCCGGGGTCGGGTCGCCGCGGCCGGACACCTGGGACATCGACCTGCCCGATCAGTTCACCGCCGCGGAGCGGATCGCCCGGCGCCGCGGGCTGACCCGGGCGGACACCGACGCCTTCGGCCTGCGCTCGCAGGCCCTGGCCCAGGCCGCCTGGGCGGAGGGACGCTTCCGCCGGGAGATCACGCCGGTCAAGGCGTCCGGCGGGCTGGTGGACCGCGACGAGGGCCTGCGGCCGACCAGCCCGGACGCGCTGGCCCGGCTCAAGCCGGTGCTCGCCGACGGCGTGCACACGGCGGGCACGTCGTCGCAGATCTCCGACGGCGCGGCGGCGGTGCTGCTGGCCGACGC
Source organism: Actinomycetota bacterium (assembly GCA_027326205.1). Classification (GTDB taxonomy): domain Bacteria; phylum Actinomycetota; class Actinomycetes; order Streptosporangiales; family Streptosporangiaceae; genus Trebonia. The sequence continues at coordinate 16,745 of DAHWEX010000286.1, read as the reverse complement.
CGGCCGGGCGCGGGAGCTCGGACTGCGGCCGCGGGCGCGGATCGTCGCGCAGTGCCTCATCGGCGCCGAGCCCTACTACCACCTCGACGGCCCGGCCGCCGCGACGCGGCGGGTGCTCGCGGCCAGCGGCATGACCCTGGCGGACATCGACCTGTTCGAGGTCAACGAGGCCTTCGCCTCCGTGGCGCTGTCCTGGCTGCGGGTGCTCCGGCCAGACGAGGAGAAGGTCAACGTCAACGGCGGGGCGATCGCCCTGGGCCACCCGGTGGGCGCCACCGGCGCCCGGCTGATCGCCAGCGCGCTGCACGAACTGGAACGGCGTGACGCCAGCACGGCCCTGATCACCATGTGCGCCGGCGGCGCCATGGCCACCGCCACCATCATCGAGCTCCTCTAGCGCCACAGGGGCGACCTGTCGCGCTTGTCGTCCCCGAGCGTGCCGGCCGAGGCGGGGGGCGCGGAGCAACGGACCGTTCGGGATGGGCTTGATGGCCTGCGCCGCGCCGGGCGGCGGGAAACTGATTCGGGTATCCGGGCCGGGTGGGCCTAACCTGGTGACCTGGTTGCGGTCGCCGGCCGGCGTTCCCCCGCGGGATGACTCCGCCCGGAACCGCTGTTGCTTGAGGTGGCCGCGTCCGCGGCGCATCGCGGTGTGCCTGGCACATCCGGCCCGCCCGACGTCCTGACGGAGGATGAGAGACTGCTGTGCTGATCCGCCTGTTGCGCACCTACCTGCGCCCGTACCGTAAGCCGCTCGCGTTCCTCCTGGTGCTGCAGTTCGCGCAGACGATGGCGACGCTGTACCTGCCGACGCTGAACGCGGACATCATCGACAACGGCGTGGTCTTCCATAACACGCACTACATCCTCGTGACCGGCGGCTGGATGCTCGCGATCACCCTGGCGCAGATCGTGTGCTCGGTCGGCGCGATCTACTTCGGCGCGCAGGTCGCGATGGCCCTGGGCCGCGACGTGCGGCAAGCGGTCTTCCAGCGGGTGCTGACCTTCTCCGACCAGGAGGTGAACCACCTGGGCACCGCGTCGCTGATCACCAGGACCACCAACGACGTCCAGCAGGTCCAGATGCTCGCGATCATGACGTTCACCCTGCTGCTTTCCGCGCCGATCATGTGCGTCGGCGGGATCATCCTCGCGCTCAACCAGAACGTGCCGCTTTCCTCGCTGCTGCTCGTCGCGGTCCCGCTGCTGGCCGTCATCCTGGCGCTGATCATCCGCCGCATGCGGCCGCTGTTCCGGCAGATGCAGGAGCGGCTGGACGGCATCAACCAGGTGCTGCGCGAGCAGATTACCGGCGTCCGGGTGATCCGCGCGTTCGTGCGTGACGCGCAGGAGCGGGAACGGTTCGAGGGCGCGAGCGCCCAGCTGTTCGACGTCTCGCTGGGGGCCGGCAGGCTGATGGCGCTGATGTTCCCGTCGGTGCTGCTCGTGCTGAACCTGTCCACCACCGCCGTGGTCTGGTTCGGCGGCCACCTGGTCGCGGACGGCACCATGCAGATCGGGTCGCTGACCGCGTTCATCACCTACCTGGCCCAGATCCTGACGTCGGTGATGATGGCGACGTTCATGTTCATGCTCGTGCCGCGGGCCGAGGTCAGCGCGGAGCGGATCATCGAGGTCACCGACACCGAGCCGGGAGTCGCCGCGCCGGCCAGCCCCCGGCCCGCGGGCCCGCATCCTGGCCGGCTTGAGCTGCGGAACGTCGAGTTCCGTTACCCGGGGGCCGAGCAGCCGGTGCTGCACGACATCAGCCTGACCGCGCTGCCGGGCCGGACCACGGCGATCATCGGCGGCACCGGCAGCGGCAAGACCACGCTCGTCCAGCTCATCCCGCGACTGCTCGACGTCACGGCCGGGTCGCTGCTGGTGGGCGGGGTCGACGTGCGGGAACTCGACCCGGCCGCGCTGTCGGCCGCCGTCGGGCTGGTGCCGCAGAAGCCGTACCTGTTCTCCGGCACCGTGGCGAGCAACCTGCGGTACGGCAGCCAGCAGGCCACCGACGAGGACCTGTGGCGCGCGCTGGAGATCGCCCAGGCCCGCGACTTCGTCGAGCGGATGCCGGACGGGCTGAACTCGCCGATCGCGCAGGGGGGCACCAACGTGTCCGGCGGCCAGCGGCAGCGGCTGGCGATCGCCCGGGCGCTGGTGCACGAACCGCAGATCTACCTGTTCGACGACTCGTTCTCCGCGCTCGACTACGCCACCGACGCGCGGCTGCGATCGGCCCTGGCGACCCAGGTAGCCGGCGCGACCATGATCATCGTCGCGCAGCGGGTCGCCACCATCCGGCACGCCGACCAGATCCTGGTGCTCGACGCCGGCCGGATCGTGGCGCGCGGCACCCACGGCGAGCTCATGGAGTCGAGCGAAACCTACCGGGAGATCGTGCTCTCCCAGCTAACCGAGCAGGAGGCGGCGGCATGAGTGCCGGGGTTAACGAGGAGCGGGCGACGCCCGCGCGCGGGCCGGGCCCGGCGGCCCCCATGCGCGGCCCGGCCCGCTTCATGAGCGGGATGTCGACCGAGAAGGCGCTGGATTTCAAGGGCTCAGGCAAGCGGCTGCTGCGCCTGCTCCGCCCGTACCGCGCGCTCACGATCTTGACGCTGGCCCTCGCGGTCGCGAGCGTGACGATGTCCGTGCTCGCGCCCCGGCTGCTCGGCGAGGCGATCAACCTCGTCTTCGACGGTTACCTGGCGCACCGCCTGTCGCGCGGGGGGGTGGACTTCGGCCACGTGGGACAGATCGTGGGCGTCGTGATCGCGCTCAACGTCGGCGGTTCGGTCTGCGCGCTGTTCCAGGGACGGCTGACCGCGACCATGGTCCAGCGGTCGGTGTTCCGGCTGCGCGGGCAGGTGGAGGACAAGCTGTCCCGGCTGCCGCTGAGCTACTTCGACAGCCAGTCGCGCGGCGAGATCCTGAGCCGGGTCACCAACGACATCGACAACCTGCAGCAGTCCGTGCAGCAGACGCTGAGCCAGTTGGTGACCTCGCTGCTGACGATCGTCGGCGTGCTGGCGCTGATGTTCGTCGTGTCCTGGCAGCTGGCCCTCATCGCCCTGGCCACCATCCCCGCCTCGGTCTGGGGGACGCGGAAGCTCGCCAAGCGGGCCCAGCCGCAGTTCATCAACCAGTGGAAGTTCACCGGGCGGCTGAACGCCCACATCGAGGAGATGTACACCGGGCACGCGCTGGTGACCGCGTTCGGCCAGCGAGAGGAGGCCATGGCGGCCTTCACCGAGCAGAACGAGGCGCTGTACCAGGCCAGCTCCCGCGCGCAGTTCATCTCCGGGATGATCCAGCCGCTGATGATGTTCATGTCGAACCTGAACTACGTGCTGGTGGCCGTCGTCGGCGGGCTGCTGATCGCCGGCGGCACGCTCACCCTGGGCGCGGTGACGGCGTTCATCCAGTACTCCCGTCAGTTCAGCCAGCCGCTGACCCAGGTGGCCAGCATGGCGAACCTCCTGCAGTCGAGCGTGGCGTCCGCCGAGCGCGTGTTCGCGCTCCTCGACGCCCCGGAACAGGCGCCGGACGCCGCCGAGCCGACCAGGCCGGCCGAGGTCCGCGGCCGGGTCGAGTTCGCCGACGTGTCGTTCCGCTACGCGCCGGACCGGCCGCTGATCGAGCACGTCTCGCTGACCGTGGAGCCGGGGCAGACCGTCGCCATCGTCGGACCGACCGGCGCGGGTAAGACCACGCTGGTTAACCTGCTGATGCGGTTCTACGAGATCGACTCGGGCGCGATCGCGCTCGACGGAGTCGACACCGCGCGGATGAGCCGCGAGGAACTGCGCGGCCTGACCGGCATGGTGCTGCAGGACGCCTGGCTGTTCGGCGGCACCATCGAGGAGAACATCGCCTACGGCTCGCCCGGTGTCGGCGAGCACAGGGCCACTCACGAGCAGGTCGTCGAGGCGGCGAAGGCGACGTACGTGGACCGGTTCGTGCGGACGCTGCCCGACGGCTACGCCACCGTGCTCGACGACGAGGCCACGAACGTCAGCGCCGGGGAGCGGCAGCTGATCACGATCGCCAGGGCGTTCCTCGCCCGGCCCGCCGTCCTCATCCTGGACGAGGCGACCAGTTCGGTCGACACCAGGACCGAGGTGCTGCTGCAGCGGGCGATGGCGTCCCTGCGCCGCGGCCGGACCAGCTTCGTGATCGCCCACCGGCTGTCCACCATCCGTGACGCCGACGTGATCCTGGTGATGGAGAACGGGCACATCGTCGAGCAGGGCACCCACACGGCGCTGCTGGCGGCCGGCGGCGCGTACTCGCGGCTCTACCAGGCCCAGTTCGCCCAGGCCATGGAGGAGGTCACCTGACCCGCTCCGCGCCGCCCCGGCCGGCTACCGGGCGCCGGGCGCCGGGCGCCGGGCGCCGGGCGAACCGGAACCAGGAAGGTCAACGGAAAGGTAACACCGAACGGGCCGGTGCTTCGCCAGACTCGCCCCCGATCCCACCGCGACATTTCGGCAATTCGGGTATAAAGTAGGTAATTCTTATCATTTCACACGGTAAATTAGGTAGCCGGCCGGCCGGAGAGGAGTGGCAGACGGACTTGTCGAGCGCACGGGCTTCCCCTAGCGTAGGCAGGTAAATGCCAGACGCGGGCGGCGCACCGCTGACCGGCCGGTATCGGGGAGAGTGACAAAATGTCGGAGCACGTAGAGAACGACCTGGACAAGCTCAAGGGAATCGGCCCCAAATACAAAGAAATGCTTAAGGCTGTTGGCGTGGATTCGATCAAGGAATTGCGTCACCGGGTCCCGGCGCACCTCAAGCAGACGATCGAGGAGCGGCACGGACCGGTGGTCGGACTGTCCGAGCACGAGGTCGCGACCTGGATCGACGAGGCCAAGGCCTACACGGAGTAAGCCTGCGGCGTGCGGGGCGGCCCGGGGCGAGCGGTTGGCGCGTCCCGGGCCGGCCTGCGGCCTGCGGTCATCCAGGGCTCCTGTTTCCTCGCCGAGACCGACCGGGGCGGCGCTTGAACGCGGCCATACAGCAGGCTTATCCGGCGAGATGCAGGCGGGCCGGCAGTGACTTGAGTGCGGCGCAGGGTGTTGTTGAGCTGGCGGCGCGGCGGCCGGCGAATGCATCATGCGGCTGCTGATTCGCGAAGGCCAGCCTGCCGAGCTGGCGCGTTCGGTACTGCAGGGGGTCAGCGCAAGCCCCCGGCACGAGTTCTGGCCCGACAACGCCTCGTACCATGACATCCCGGTGGCCGGGATCATCGGCCACCGCCAGGTAACCGACGCCTACCTGGCCCACCTCGCACGTTCATACTCCGGCCGCCTCGCCACCTTCGACCAGGCGCTCGCCAAGCTGCACCCCGACGTCACCGACCTGATACCGGCCGGCTGACAAGTCCGCAAGGTGTTCGGCGGAGCCCCTCCACCGAAGCAGCCAGTCGGGGCGCCCCGGCGGGGACCACTCTCGTGCGGGGCAGGGACGGGCAGGGCTGGTTCCACTTTTGCGTCGTGGACTGCGGCACAGGGGCGGGACAGGAACCGACGGTCGTCTCCCTTGGCAAGATTGTGGATCGTTGGGAGGGCCCCAGTGCTCCTAACGATCCACCATGAGGAGGGCGGCGGCACCGGATGGCCCGGCGGGCCGCTGCTGGCGCTCGCCGCCGCCCGGCAACCACGGCAGGGCCCCGCGCCCCAGGTGCCGGACGGCTTCGAAGTCGCTGGTGATCGATTTCGGCGGAATGAGCATGGTGAAATAAGCAGCCCGTAGGATCCGGGTCGGCCGGGAGGCTTTCCTGGCCGGGGCGGGCGCGCTTGCGGCCGGCCGGGTACAGGGTGCGGGCTTCGGTGATCCGGTCGGGGAAGCGCCGCTTGATCGCGTGCAGCCGCCAGCCGGACGCGCTGCCGGAACCGTAGCAGAGGACCTCGCCGGTATCCGCGAACGTCCAGTCACGATGGGCAACTTGGCCCCTGCCCAGCCAATCCCTGCGGACGACCGGCCGCTCCGCCCAGCGCAGGAGCCATTCGCCCGACTGCGCGCCCACGTCGGCGGGTGTCCCGGTGAAGGTGCGGCGCTCTGGCGTCGGCTCCACATCAAAGCTCCCGCGTGACCGTTGACCTTGTCCGCCTCGGCGCTCACCCCGTCGAATGAGACGCCGTATTCAGCGGCTCCGCGCCAGACGTCGTGCCCGTCGTCCCACACGGTGATGTGCACCGTGACGAGAAGATGACCGTCGTCCTCGCGTCCCACGTCCGGGATGTTCCAGCAGCCCGCCATCACGTCCCGCATCCCGCCGGTGAAGGCCAGCTCCGCGTCACTCAGCTCATCGGGAGCGTCGGGAAACACGCGCGGGTCGAACCAGCGGTCGTACTGATCAGTCACGCCGGCCATCGTATCGACAGACAGCGTGACCGGCCTGTCGGCGGTGCTGCGCGCGCCCGAGCCGGCATCGTGGGCCGTTTCGTGAGTCTGGCCCTGCAGCGGCCCGGCTGCGAGGTGAACGAATGACCGGGCCGAGCAGACGCGGGGCTGCCGCACGCAGGACTGGTTCCACTTTTGCGTCGTGAATTTCCGCGGCAGGACTCTGTGCCGTTGCGGTTATCGCTACTCAGGAAGACCCGCGCCGACCGTGATCGCGTAAGGACGCGGTACCCGGATCTGGCGCTGGTCCCGCCTCGTAGTCCTTGGCCAGGGCGGGGTACTCCGCGCGGATAATCGCCAGCACCTGTGCCTCCAAGACAGCCGGCTCCTCCTGGGCGATCTTCCAGACAACCGCCCAGTCAACGCCGAAGTACTTGTGGACGGCCAGGTTGCGAAACGCGCGGACCTGTCGCCACGCCACGTCCGGGTAGCGGTCCCGGAGCTCGTCCGGCAGCGCGCTGGCGATCTCGCCGAGCAGCAGCATCCGGTACAGCACCGCATCACGCAGGATGTCCTCGGCGTCCCAGCGCTCCCGGGTCACCCCGTCCAGGTACCCGCGAACCGCTCGCGCGTTGTCGATCAGGTCGGCGAGGCACAGTTCCTCACGCCGCATACAGGACCTGCGCGTCAGCCAGCACCTGATCGCGGATCACCCGGTGCAGCCCGTCCTTCGCCACCAGGTCCACCTGGCGGCCGAACAGGCGCTCCAGGTCATCCTGCAAGTCGAAGTACGCCATCCCCAGGTCGTTCCCGGGCACCCGAACGTACAGCAGATCGACATCGCTGTCCGGCCCGGCGTCCCCCCGCGCGACCGACCCGAAGACCGCCAGCTCGGCGATGCCGTACTTCTGGCACAACTCGGCCAGGCGAGCGCCAAGCGCTGTGATCTCATCCAGGTTCACTGCCTCGCCTCCCTCTGCCGTTACATAAGAAGTCTACGCCGCAGGCCATCTCACCGAGTCAGGCCACCAGCGCCGGGGCTGCGACGCACAGGGCTGGCTCCACTTTTGCGTCGTGACTTTGACCACAAGACAGTACGCGTCAGGCTGGACGACGTTCGTCCCCATCACGCGCCAGACTGCCATTGCGCGTTGGGCCTTTTGGCCATCCGGCGATCCCGGCAACCGGAAGGCGTCACGCTGCCGGGTGTCACGCCAAGCATGAGGCTGGCGGCGTCGATCTGTACGTGGATCTGGTTGGAGGACGAAGTCGGCTAGGCGCTGCGGCCGAAGGGCCGACACCTGGGAACCCGGCTGGGCCACACGCCCCGTCCGGCGTGGGTGGCTTGCCCGTGGCGGGCCTGGCCTGCCTGAAGGCGGCCAGTGAGGTGATCTCACCGTTTTTCAGCTGATGTATTTGTGCTCGTATTGGGTAAGGACGAGGGCGGCGCGGGTTATCTGGGTGGTGCGGTCTGGGTCGGCGGTGATGTGCTGGAGGGCGGCCCACCGCTGGGTGAGCAGGGCGAACCCGCGTTCGCCGCGGCAGCGCAGGTCGCGCAGCAGGGCGTTGCGGGTGCGGTTGTCAATGTCGAGTTCCTGGTTTCCGGCTGGGTTCTTGAAGGGGACGAGGATGCCTATTCCGGCTCCTTCGTAGCCGGAATCGGCGAGGCACGGCATTCCGAGGGCGGCGGCGCGGTAGAGGGCGGGCAGGGCGTGGAGGCGGGCGGCGGTGAGGTCGTGGACCGAGCCGGGCTCGGCGGGGCCTACCCAGAGCGGGAGGCCGTCGGGGCGGGTGACGGCCTGGACGTTGCCGCCGTGCCGGCGGGCCTTCCCGGAGTACCAGGCGTCGATCTGCTCGCCTTTTACGCTGGTCAGCGGCTCGGCCTCGATCGCACCAACCAGGCGCACGAAGTCATCCCGCTGGCTCTCCTTGAACGCCGAGAACCCGTCGTCCTTGAACCGCCCGGCAACCACCCACCCGCGCCGTTCCGCATGACGCTCCCCGTTGGCAAGCTGGGTCGGCACCGACTCCGCCGCGTCGTACGTCTCCGACAAGCGAGCGTAGATGCCCGCCCTGAGCTGGGGATCTTGCCCTGCTGCGCTGCTCATACTCTGAGCATGACGCAAAACTGAAACCACGGCCAGGCGAACTGGAGGGCATCGGGTCTGCCGCCAGACCGCCCCCGGCCCGGGACGGGCCGCCGAGGACATCCAGGGTGTGGATGATGTTCATCCCAACAATCGATTTCTAAAATCCCCGCGGCCCGGCCATAGTCGTCCCATGACCGCAGTTCAACCGGCGCTCGTCGTCGGGGGCGGCCCGGCCGGGAATGCCGCCACGCCGTTCCCGCGCCGGGACGGAATCGACGTGACCGTGATCGACGCCGACCCGGGCTGGGGTGCGCTCGGCTCGGGCATTACCCTCGGCGGCAATGCCCTGCGCGTGCTCGGCCAGGCCGGCGTGACCCCAGCACCTCAACCCGGAGAACATCATGACTGACCGGCTGATCACCCACCTGCGCCACATTGACCTCGCCGTCCCCGACTTCGGCAAGCAGTTGGAGTTCTACCAGAACCTGTGGGGCCTGGAGCCGGTGGCCAGGATGAGCGGCATCGCCTTCCTGGCCGCCGTCGGCTCGCCCGAGCAGTACGTGGTCCGGCTGCGCGCGGCCGAGGCCAAGCGCGTCGACTTGGTCGCCTTCGGCGCCGCGAACCAGGCCGGCGTCGACACCCTGGCGGCCCGGCTGGCCTCCGCGGGGATCCGGCTGGTCTCCGAGCCCGGCAAGCTGGACACCCCCGGCGGCGGGTACGGGTTCCGGTTCTTCGACAACGACGGCCGCGTGGTCGAGGTCTCCGCCGACGTCGAGGCCCGCCAGCACCGCAGGGTCGAGCCGAAGGAATCCATCCCGGTCCGCCTCTCGCACACCGTGGTCAACTCCGCCGAACCGGAGAAGACCGTGGCCTTCTACGAGAAGTACCTGGGGTTCGCGCTCAGCGACACCCTCGCCCACCCGGCGTTCGGTCCCGCCATGTACTTCATGCGCTGCAACCCGCAGCACCACAGCTTCGCCGTCGCCCGCGGCCGTCACGCGTCGCTGCACCACGTGTCGTTCGAGATGCGCGGGCTCGACGAGTACATGCGCGGCACCGGGCGGCTCAAGCGGGCCGGCGTCCAGCTGATGTGGGGCCCGGGCCGGCACCTGGCGGGCGACAACACGTTCAGCTACTTCATCGACCCGAGCGCGAACGTCATGGAGTACAGCACCGAGATGGAAGTACTCGACGAGGACACCTGGCACCCGCACGTCTACAGCCTCGCCGAGCTTGAGGTGCAGGATCAGTGGGGGACGGCGAACTCGGTCGAGGAGATGATGGCCCGCTCGCCCCAGGACACCCCCGACCCCGTCTTCGTGGCCCCGCCCGTCTGAGACGGGAGCCGCCAGGTCACCCCATTTTGGCGGCGACCGTGCCGGCCATCTCGCGCAGCCAGGCGTGGCCGGCGTCGTGGGTGTGCACCGGGTGCCACCACAGGGCCTCTTGGACGGGGACCGCCTCGAACGGGCAGTCAAGCAGCCGGATGCCGCTGCCCGGCCCTAGCCCGAGCCGCGCGGCCAGCCGCTCGTGGATCATGGCGATCCGGCGGGTTCCCGCCACCATCGGCGGGAGCAGGTGGAAGTTGTCCACCAGGACCTGCACGTGCGGCTCGATCCCCAGCATCGACAGCTGCCGGGTCACCGGCGCGGCGTAGGCCCGCTGGTAGGCGGCCCAGGGCAGCGTCGCGAGCTGGTCGAGCGTGATGGACTCGCCGACCTCGGCACTGTCCTCGGCGACCGCGCACACCCAGCGGTCCCGGAACAGTTCGACCGTCGGCAGGCCGGAGATGATGCCGTGCGGCATGAACAGGCCGTCCACGGTCGACAAGTGCGTGGAATAATCATCGACGGCGGACTCGGTGAGCTGGCGGAAGGTGATCCGCGCCTGCGGCGCCCGGGCGCTGATCTCGCGGGCGAGGTCGGCGCCGAAAACCGCGACCGCGTAGTCGGAGGCGAGGAGGACGAACTCGCGGTCCTCGCCTTCCGGGTCGAAGTGCGGCTGGCTGGCGAAGACGCGCTCCAGCATGTCGCAGGCGACGGCGGTCCGGTCGAGCAGCACCGCCCCGAGCGCGGTCAGCTCGTACCCGGCGCCCTTCCGCAGCAGCAGTTCGTCGTCGAAATGACGGCGCAGCCGGGCGAGCGCGGCGCTCATCGCGGGCTGGCTGAGGCCGACCCGCTCCCCCGCCCGCGTCACGTTGCGCTCGACGAGCAGCGCGCGCAAGGCGACGATGAGGTTCATGTCCAGCCCAGCGAGGTTCACGCCACGATGATATCCAGCCAGTAAATGATGTCCATCCCAACAATCGATTTCCATAATTCTCACGGCTGGTCGATAGTGGTGCGACGAGCGACAACGGGGCCGGCCGGACGGGAGCAATCATGCGATTCGCCACCTACACCCACGACGGGGCCGCCGACCACGGGGCCGCTAACCACGGGGCCAGGGCCGGCGTGGTCGGCGACGCGGGCATCCACCCGCTGCCGGACGGCGTCACCGTGCTCGGCCTGGTCCGGCAGGGCCTGCCCGCCGCGCTGGCCGCGGGCGAGCGCGCGCTCGCCCGGCCGGCGATGCCGCTGTCCACGGTGCGGCTGCGGCCGCCGCTTGAGGCGCCGAGCGTGCGCGACTTCACCGCGTTCGAGGAGCACAGCGAGGGCATGTCCGGGCGCGGCGACCTGGGGGTCCCGCCCGGGTGGCACACGGCGCCGCGATTCTACTTCTCCAACCCGCACGCACTCATCGGCGCGCACGACGACGTGGCCGTGCCGCCCGGCTGCGGGCTGCTCGACTACGAGCTCGAGGTCGCCGTGGTGATCGGCCGGGACGGGGAGTCGCTGTCGCCGGAGCAGGCCCGGGAGCACGTCTTCGGTTACACCGTGCTCAACGACTGGTCCGCGCGCGACCTGCAGCGCACGGAGATGACCGGCCTCCTCGGCCCGGCCAAGGGCAAGGACTTCGCCACCACGCTCGGCCCCTGGCTGGTCACCGCCGACGAACTGGAGCCCTACCGCGACGACGAGGGGTTCCTCGCGCTCGACCTGCGCGCGTCCGTGAACGGCGTCCAGACCGGGCAGGACCTGCTGTCCAACATGGGCTGGACGTTCGAGGAGCTCATCAGCTACGCCGCCCGCGGCGCCAAGGTCCGGGCCGGCGACGTCATCGGCGGCGGCACCTGCGGCAACGGCGGCTGCCTGGCCGAGTTGTGGGGCCGCACCGGGACGACGGAGCCGCCGCCGCTTCGCCCGGGGGATGTCGTGGAACTGGCTGCTGAGGGCATCGGCACGGTCCGCAACCGGGTGGTGGCGGGCATCGAGCTTCCGGCGCTGCGCGAAGCAAGGACCCGTTCGGTACCGCGAACCAGAAAGCGCGGATGACCAGGCACCTTCCCTCAGCAGAGAGGCGGTTACCCGTGAGCGAGCTTGCGAGCGAACCGGCAAGTGCTGTGCGTCCGCGAACGCGGACTCCGAGCGCCAGCGAGGTGGCCGCATGAGCGTCGCCGCGCATCCCGATGTCTCCGTGCCGGGCCGGCCGGAGGAAGTCGCCGACGGCGTCTTCGCCTACGTTCAGTCCGACGGCAGCTGGATGATCAACAACACCGGGTTCCTGGTCGCCGGCGACGGCGTCACCGCCGTCGACGCCTGCTCCACCGAGCGGCGGACCCGGGCCTTTCTCGACACCGTGCGCGGCGTCACCCGGCGGCCGGTGCGCACCCTGGTCAACACCAATCACCACCCGGACCACACGGCCGGGAACGGGTTGTTCGCCGGGGCGACCATCGTCGCGCACGACAACGCCCGGGAGCAGATGCGCGCGATGGGGGTGCCGCGCAACACCGGGACCTGGACCGATATTGAGTACGGCGACCTGCGGCTCGCGCTGCCGTTCCTGACGTTCGCCGACCGGCTGACGCTGTGGGCGGACGACCTGCGGTGAGAGCTGCGGTACGCGGGCCAGCCGGCCCACACCACCGACGACATCGTGGTGTGGATTCCCGAGCGGTCGGTGCTGTTCGCCGGCGACCTGCTGTTCAACGGCGGCACCCCGTTCCTGCTGTCCGGTTCCGTGCTCGGGGCCATCGACGTGCTGACGCGGTTCGTGCGGCCGCTCGGCGCGCGGACCATCGTGCCCGGCCACGGGCCGGTCACCGGCCCCGCGGTGATCGACGAGGTGCTCGGGTACCTCTACTTCGTGAAGGACGTGGCCGAGCGGGGCCGGGCCGCCGGGCTCACTCCCCTCGACGCGGCCCGCGAGACCGACCTCGGGCGCTACGCGGAGTGGACCGACACCGAACGGATCGTCGGCAACCTGCACCGCGCGTACGCCGACCTCGCCGGGACGGCGGAGCAGCGCGGCGGCCCGGTCAACGGTCCCGGCGCGCTGGCCGACATGGTCGCCTACAACGGCGGACGGCCGCTGACGTGCCTGGCCTGACGTGCCTGACGTGCCTGGCCTGACGGGGCCGGCGCCGACGCGGGCCGTGCGGCGGTGAAGGTCGACGTGTGCGGCCCGGACGACCGCCGGCGGCGGCTGTGCTGGGTGGAAGCCGCCGGCCGTGTCGTCTCCGCTCACCGGGTCCTCCTCCCGGCTGACTAGTAGGGCTGCGCGAGACGGGCCTGAACGGCGGGCAGGGGCAGCTCAAGCAGGCGGAGGTCCGCCTCGGTCGGCTCGCCTTGCTCCTGGCGCATCAGCGCGGTCGAGTAGCTCTGCACCAGGCCAGCCCGCGGCGCCCGCCGCTGGTACCAGGCGGTCAGTGCCTGGTCGAGGCGCTGCGCCCGGTCGAGCTCGTGCGCCAGCACGATCGCGTCCTCGGCCGCCATCGCGGCCCCCTGGGCCATGTGCGGGCTGGTGGCGTGGGTGGCGTCGCCGCCGGCGAGGATGCGGCCCCGGGCCCACGGCTCGGCCACGGTAACCTCCTCGATCGGCCCGTAGGCGGCCGAGTCCTGCCCGGGGATCACCTCCCGCAGCGCGCCGATCCAGCCGCCGAACGGGGCCAGCATCGCCACCATCTGCCCGGCGATGCCGGGGGCGGACAGCCCGTGCTGCGGGCTTGCCTCCGGCGCGACAAGGGCCAGGTAGCAGTCGTTCGCGCTGAGCGGGATCAGCGTCGCCTTGACCGGGCCGGCGAAGGCGAACACGGTGCGGTCGAGTTCCGCGGGCCGCGGCAGGGAGACCCGCCAGACCGAGAAGCCGGTGAACCGCGGCTCGTACCGCTCGCCGAACAGGTGCCTGCGGACGGCCGACCGGATCCCGTCGAAGCCGGCCAGCAGGTCGTACCGGCCGTCGGCGGGAGCCGACTCGCCGCTGAACGTCACGGTGACGCCGTCGGTACTGTCGGCGATGGCGGCGGTGGTCACGCCGTGGTAGAGCCGGGCGCCCGCCTTGACCGCCGCCTCGAGCAGGATGCGGCACAGCTCGCGGCGCTGGAGGCCGCTGCCGGCGACGGGCAGGTCCTCGGGCACGCGGGCGGGCGCGTCGGCCAGGACCGTTCCGTCTGGTCCGATGACCCGGATGCCGCCGCCCGGGTAACCCGCGGCCAGGCACTCGTCGAGCACGCCGATCTCGGCCATGACCCGCAGGGCGTTCGGCGGCTGGATGAGGCCCACCCCGAGGACCGAGTCGGCCGGCCGGTGCTCCACGACGTCCACCTCGATGCCCCGCTGGGCCAGCGCGGTAGCGGCGACGAGGCCGCCGATGCCGCCGCCCTGGATGAGGACGCGCCCGGTGATCATGCTTCTCCTGGTGAGGGGTCGTAGCCGGGCAGCGGGCCCAGCAGCCGGGCGGCGTTGCCGCCGCGGATGGCGGTGACGGTGGCATCGTCGAGGCCCGCCGCCAGCAGCCGGCCGACCGGGTCCTCGACGCCCATGTCGAAGGGGTAGTCGCTGCCCAGCGTCACCTGGCCGGGTCCCATCACGGAAACCAGGTGGCGCAGCTGCCCGGGGGTGTAGACGAGCGAGTCGACGAAGACCCGCCTGAGCAGTTCGCCCGGCGGCCGCTTGGTGGTCCGGGCGTCGTCGCGGGCGCCCCACGCGTGGTCCGCCCGTCCGATGTAGCCGGGCAGGTAGCCGCCACCGTGCGCCGCCCAGATCTTCAGCCCGGGGTGCCGTTCGAGCAGCCCGGAGAAGATGACGCGGGACAGGGCGAGCGCGGTCTCCACCGGGTTGCCGACGGAGTTGAACAGGTAATAGGCGTTCAGCCGGGCGCCGAGGGTGCAGCCCCAGGGGTGGATGAGCACCGCCGCGCCCAGGTCTTCGGCCGCCGCCCAGAACCCGGCCAGCCGCGGGTCGTCGAGCTCCAGGCCAGGGGCGGCCGCGGTGGGGACCTGAACGCCGCGCAGGCCCAGCGCGGTGACCCCGTGGTGCAACTGCTTCACCGCCAGATCCGGATGATGCAGGGCGACGGTCCCTACCGGCAGCAGCCGGCCGGGCTGGCGGGCGCAGAACGCGGCGACCGCCTCGTTGGTCGCCGCGACGATCCGGTCGGCCAGGTCCCGCCCGGTCCAGGCGTGCGACCCGGGCACCGGACTGACGACCTGGATGTCCACGCCGGCCTTGTCCATCGCCGCCAGGCGAACGTCCAGGTCGGTCAGCCGGGGGATCACCGCGCCGAAATGGGCCCGGTTGTAGGCGATCGACGCCTCGCCCAGGGTGGCCGCGTCGGTCCGCTGCTGCTCCGCGTAGCCTGGCTGGCCGACGCACAGCGCCTCGACGACGGGGACGGCCACGTGGGCGTGCACGTCGACGGCCGGCACTGTGCCGCTCACCGGGCCGCTCACCGGGCCGCTCACGGTTCCGCCACGCAGTGATTGGCCTGCGCGCCCAGCCCGGTGATGGCCGACTCCATCAGGTCGCCCGGGCGCAGCAGCCGCCCGTGGGCCAGCCCGTTGCCCGCCGGGCTGCCGGTCAGCACCAGGTCGCCCGGCAGCAGCGTGGCGGCCTCCGAGCAGTAGGCGATGATCCGCGCGGTGTCGAACAGCATGTCCTTGGTCGACTCGTCCTGCATCACCCGGCCGTTGAGCCGCAGCGTGATCCGCAGGTCGCCCGGGTTGGGAATCGCCTGCCGGGGGACGATCACCGGCCCGGCGGGCAGGAACGTCGGCGGGTTCTTGGCCGCCAGCCAGTCGGCGCCGAGCGCGCCCGCGTCCCGGCGGAAGACCTTCTCCCGCAGGGTCAGGTCGTTGACGATCACCCAGCCCGCCACCGCGTCCAGGGCGTCCCCGACCGGGACCCGGCGGGTGCGCCGCCCGATGACCGCCGCCAGCTCAAGCTCCCAGTCCGGCTGGCTCGCGCCGCGCGGCAGCACCACGTCGTCGTAGGGGCCGCAGACCGCGCTGGGCAGGCCGGTGAAGACAAACGGCGCGCCGGCCAGCCGGGCGTCCATCGCGGCGGCCGCCTGCGCGCGCACCTCCTCGACGCTGCGTCCGTCGCTGCCGTCATGATGGGCCGCGGCGAGGTCGATGACGTGCGTCCGGTAGTTGGCGCCGGCCTGGAAGACCTGCCGGGGCTCGACCGGACTGTGCAGGGCGACGCCGGCCAGCGGCCGCCAGGCACCCCCCGGGTCGGCGGCGACCTCCGCCAGGACGGGGAAAACGGTCTCCCAGCGCTCAAGCAGTTCGGTGACGGTGCGCGCGCCGGCGGTCTCCGGGCGGGCGGACAGGTCAAGGATCCGGTCGCGGGAGACCAGGGCGGGAACCGGCTCGCCGACGCCAAAGTCCGCCTTGGCCAGGGCCCACGCTCCGGCGTGATCGATCAGTTCTGGGTGCTTATCAGGCAAGGCGCGTTCACTCCCATGAAACGACAAGAACACCGGCACGTCGTGAGCGCCAGTATGGAATGCGTCCGCGGAGCAAGGGAAACGCATATTTGATATGGCGCCCATCCACCGGGCAAATGGTTATGAGCCGATTCCGGCGCCGCCGAGGAGTACCGAATTGATTCGCTGGATAATACCGATCCACGCCGTGGATACCCTGTTCAGGCGCTCGCGCATTATCTGGCGGACAGGCCTTTGACAGGCCGTGCGGCGCCCCACAGTATTGCGACAAAGCTAAACCGTAGTACGCGCTACGGTTACTTGGCATAGGCGCCACAGAGCTTTGGAGTCGTAGCTATTCACCAAGGGTGCCGACACGTTAATCGAATCTTTAACCGGCCAACGCCATGCCAATGAGGGTTATTCAGCGTCCGCCTGATAGTGGATCGTTAGGAGGCGCGGGGGCCTCGTAACGATCCACTATCACCAGCAGCAGGACTCCTCGCCCGCGCCGACGCCCCGGTCAGCGCGGAGTTGGCGAAGATCGCCGTGAAT
>DAHWEX010000333.1 GCA_027326205.1 Actinomycetota bacterium | reverse complement strand
CGCCGTCGCCTGCTGCCACCATGGCTTCCTGTCGGTGGGCACGGGCACCGCCTCCCCTCGCCGGTCACGGGGCTCTTGTTCACTGGTCATCACTTCGCGCGCTTCACGCTGGTTCTTGGTCGCTGGCCTCCTTGGCGGCGTCGTCGGGGCGGGCGGTGCCCGGCGGGCGGTGCCCGGCAGGCGGTGCGCCGCGGTTTACCCGCCGGCGGCTGGCAGGCTGGCCAGGATCGCCTGGACCTGCGGGTTACCGGGGTCGCCCGCGTTCACGAACAGCACCCCGGCCTCGGCGGCGGTCCGCGACGGCGTGCCGCCCGTCCACTGCCGGAACACGTCGCTCACCAGCGCCGCCTGACCCGACGGGCCGCTGACCGGGGACGCGCACCGGGGCGGGTACCCCGGCCGGGTGACCAGCCGCGCCGAGCCGGTGTAGCGCAGGCAGTTCGCCGCCGTGCTCTCCAGCCCCGGCTCGACCAGCGGGCCGCCCGTGGACGAGGTCAGGGTCGCGCCGAAGACGATGTTGTTGACCGCCCGCGCCGCGACCATCAGGCTGTCCACCGCGCTGGCCGGGTCGTAGGGGTGGTGCAGGTTCAGCGACCACGCGATGTCGCCGCCCTGCGCGGGCTGGACCGGCTCCAGCCCCCGGCGGCCGGTCGACTGGTCCACGAACCCCGGGTTGCCGCCGCTGGTCAGCAGCGCGAACACCCACAGCACCTGCTGGGAGCCCGGCGCGCAGGCGAAGTCGAAGCCGCCCGGCTCGGCGGCCACGTCGGGGTTGGCGCAGGCCGGCTTGATCTCGCCTTGCACGGTGGCCACGCTCGCGGGCCAGCTCGCGCCCGGGCCCCCGCCCGCCGCCAGCGCCGCCGCCACCCCCGCCAGCAGCGCCGCCGCCGCGCCCGCCGCCGCCAGCTTCCAGTACCCGGGCAGCCGCCGCAGCGACCGCCACCACGGCCGGCGCGCCCGCGGACGGCCACGGTTGAGCAGCGCCTCCGCCCGCCTCGCGGCCGGGGAAGCGGCGTCATCGTCCGGTGCCTGACCGGGTGCGTCCTGGTCGGCGTCGTCCTCAGGCGGGATGCCCACGTTGGCCCACGCGTGCGGGCTGTCCGGGTGCGTGACCGCGAGCAGCCGGCGCTCAAGCTCGGCCGCCCTGATTTCTAGGAGAGCGATCCGCTCGGCATCGTCATAGATTATATTTTCGAGATCGGCCATGACGGTCACCCCTCGCCCGCAATCGTCGTTAGCTCACCGGGGCGCCAGGCTCGCTGTCGCCACGGAGTTCGAATTCATCGAACCCATTAGAACACAGATGCGATGAAAATGGAATCTATTCGCGGTAGATGAGCGTGCCGTCGTCGAGGTCGGCCTTAGGCAGGCTGTCGCACTCCTCCTGGTGCTCAAGCAGGTGCGTCCACGGCGGGTGGTCGCCCTGCTTGTACAGCAGGTGCTGCGTGCGCATCACGTAGCCGGAGTTGAAGTCGTCCGGGTTGGCCCACGGCCGCAGCGGCATGTCCCGCTCGCCGGGGCGCAGGGCAGGGACCACCATGGCGGCGCCCTTGTCCCGCATGTGCGCCAGCAGCCGCATCATCAGGTCGGCGACCAGGTCGACGCGGAGCGTCCAGCTGTGCCGGAAGTAGCCGAAGACGTAGGCCATGTTCGGCACGCCGCTGATCATGATGCCGCGCCAGGTGACCCGCTGGGTGAAGTCGACCGGCTCGCCGTCGACGGCGAACGCGATGCCGCCGAAGAGCGACAGGTTGAACCCGGTGGCGCTGACCACGACGTCCGCGGGTAGCTCCTCGCCCGAGCTGACCCTGATGCCGTGCTCGGTGAACGTGTCGATGGTGTCGGTGACGATCGAGGCCTTCCCCTCGCGCAGCGACACGAACAGGTCGCCGTCCGGGACGATGGCGATGCGCTGCTGCCACGGGCGGTAGCGCGGGGTGAGGTGCTTGCCGACGTCGAAGCCGTCGGGCAGCAGCGGGAGGATGCCCTCCATGAGGAACGCGTGCAGCTGGTCGGGCGCGTCGAGCGACAGCCGGGAGAGCAGGTGGGTCTGCGCCGTGTGCTGACGGCGCAGGATCTCGTGCGTCCACTCCTCGGGCACGTCCAGGGAGCGCAGCGTCACGGCGAGCTCGTCCGTCGCGGGGGCGGCGAAGTAGTAGCTCGGCGAGCGCTGCAGCATCGTCACGTGCCCGGCCTGCCGCGCGATCGCGGGGATCAGCGTCGCGGCCGTAGCGCCGGAGCCGATCACGATGACCCGCTTCCCCGTGAGGTCAAGGTCGTCCGGCCACTGCTGCGGGTGCAGGATCGTGCCCTGGAACTGGTCCATGCCCGGCCACCGGGGCCGGTAAGGCTCGGCGTGGTTGTAGTAGCCCTGGCACATCGACAGGAAGCTGGCGGTGTACCGCAGGCGCTGCCCGGTGTCGCCGCGGCTGACCTCGACGGTCCAGCGGCGCTCTTCGCTGGACCAGCTGGCCGCCGTCACCCGCTGCTGGCAGCGGATGCGCGGGGCGAGGTCGTCCTCGTCGATGACCTCGTCGAGGTAGTCGAGGATCGCACCGCCGGCCGCGATGGACGGGCCGCGCCACGGCTTGAACCGGTAGCCGTAGGTGAACAGGTCGCTGTCGGAGCGCACGCCCGGGTAGCGGTGGGTCCACCAGGTCCCGCCCCGGTTGTCCTGGGCGTCCAGGATGACGAACGTCCGGTCGGGGAACCGCTCCCGCAGGTGGTGCGCGATGCCGATGCCGGAGACCCCGGCGCCCACGATCAGCACATCGACGTGGCCGGCGGCCTGGACCTCGTCGGTCCCCTGGGCGGAAGCGGTCATGGGTGCCGTCGTCATCGCTGGGCCTCCGGGCGCTGCGCTGCTACCACTAATCCTAGAGCCTAATACTAGGATTGGACGGCGGCCTTGGCCATATGCCCTGCTTGGCCGGGTCCGGGATGCCGCCCGGGTCCAGGGGCTAGCGGGACGCGGACTGGCTGGGAGAGGCGGGGGGACCGTCCGGGGACTGGCTCTTCGCGTGGGAAGGGAAGATCGTGATCACCAGGATGAGCGCCACGATCATGACGATCGCGGTGATCAGCCCTACGGCCAGCCGCGGGTTGACCCGGGCGGCGTCGGCGACAGCGGCGGCGACGGGAACCCGGCCGCGCGGCCGCGCGGCGGAAGCGGCGGGCACCGGTGCCGCCTGCTGGTCGTCCCACCACGGTTGCGGCGCCGGGCTGGACGTCGCGGCACGCGGCGCGGCGGCCGGAACCAGCCGGGTGACGATCCACGGCGTGTCCTCGTGCTCGATCACGTCGTAGACGGTGGCCACCCCGGGCCGGTCTACCTTCGCGGCCGCCCTGGCCTCGCGCATCGTCTCCGCGAGCAGGCCGGCGTGCTCGCCGGGCGACGCGGCCGCAAGCAGGACCTCCTTGAGGGCCACCTCGCGATCCAGCAACTGGTCGTAGGCGCGCCACACCCGGCCCGTGTCGTCCTCGTCGACCTGTTCGCGGAGCAGGTACCGGCCGACAATCAGGATTCCCACGCGACCAGGCATACCCCAGATCATAGGGTCGACGGGGCCGCGGGTTGTTCGCCGCAGCGCGTGCGGGGTGGAGTGAAACAACAGGCCGTTCGGGATCACTGATAGTCCCCCGGGGCGCCGCTGGCTCTCACCTGCCGCTTACCGACCGCTCACCCGCTTCACGGACGGGCTCAATCATTCCTTAATGCCTTTCGCTAGGGTCTCAATGAGTCGAGTCATTGAGACTGGCTCATTGAGACTGGCTCATTGAGACCGGACTCATTGAGACTGGACTCATTGAGGCAACCGGAGGACCAGGGACATGTGCGGGATCACAGGGTGGGTCGACTTCGGGCGCGACCTGCGCGGCGAGCGGGCGGCGATCGAGGCGATGACGGCGACGATGACGCCCCGGGGGCCGGACGCCGGCGGCGTCTGGTGCTCGGCGCACGCGGCGATCGGGCACCGGCGGCTGTCGGTCATCGACCTGCCGTGCGGGGCGCAGCCGATGGCCGCCGACGATGCCGTGCTGACGTTCAGCGGGGAGATCTACAACTACACCGAACTGCGCCGGGAGCTCATCGCGCACGGGCACTCGTTCCGCACCCAGTCGGACACCGAGGTGCTGCTGCGCAGCTACCTGCAGTGGGGACGGGACTGCGTGCACCACCTCAACGGGATGTTCGCGTTCGGACTCTGGGACGCATCGCGGCAGGAACTGCTGCTCGCCCGCGACCGCCTGGGCGTCAAGCCGCTGTACTACGCGGCGCGGCCAGATGGGGTGCTGTTCGGGTCGGAGCCGAAGGCCGTCCTCGCCCACCCCGGCTTCCGCGCCGAGGTCGACGCCGAAGGACTGGCGGAACTGTTCGGCCAGGCGGGCACGAAGACGCCCGGGCACGCCATCTACCGGGGACTCACCGAGTTGCGGCCGGGGACCGTCGCGGTCGTCGGGCGCGGGGGCGTGCGGGTCAGCGCGTACTGGTCGCTGGACGCCCGGCCGCACGCCGACGACCTGGCGGCCACCGCCGCGACGGTGCGGGACCTGCTCGCCGACACCGTGCGCCGGCAGACCGTGGCCGACGTGCCGCTGTGCAGCCTGCTGTCCGGCGGTCTCGACTCCAGCGTCGTGTCCGCGCTGGCCGCCGACAGCCTCGGACGGCGGGACCGGGCGAAGCTCGCCACCTTCTCGGTGGACTTCGAGGGCAGCGCGGACGCCTTCCAGCCTGACCTGCTCCGGCCCAGCCACGACGAGCCGTACGCCCGGGCCGCCGCCGAGCACATCGGCGCAAGGCACAGCACCGTGACGCTGTCGGCCGATGACCTGGTGACGGCGCAGTGGGCACCGCTCGCCGCCCACGACCTGCCCACGATGGGCGACATGTGGACCTCCGCGTACCTGCTGTTCCGCCAGATCCGGGAGCAGTCCACCGTCGCGCTGTCCGGGGAGTCGGCGGACGAGGTGTTCGGCGGCTACCCGTGGTACCGCGTGCCCGCGCTGCTCGCCGCGCCGACGTTTCCGTGGGCCGTCGGCGGCTCCTGGGAGCCGCTGCTGCAGCCGTCGGTCCGCGCGGACATCCGGCTCGCGCAGTACGCGGCCGACCAGTACTCGTCCGCGCTGGCGGAAGTGCCGCGACTGGACGGCGAGGGCCCGGCCGACCGGCGGATCCGCGAGGTGCTTTACCTCGGGCTCACCCGCTGGCTGCCGTTCCTGCTCGACCGCAAAGACAGGCTGAGCATGGCGACCGGGCTTGAGGTGCGCGTGCCCTTCTGCGACCACCGGCTGGTGGAGTACGTGTTCAACGTCCCGTGGGCGATGAAGGAGTCCGGCGGGATCGAGAAGGGGCTGCTGCGCACCGCGGCGGACGGGCTGCTGCCTCCCGAACTGCTCCAGCGCCGCAAGAGCAGCTACCCGGGTGCCGCCGACCCGGCGTACGAGCGGGCGGTCAGCGCGCAACTGCGTGAGCTGCTTGCCACGCCGGACGCGCCGCTGTTCGACCTGGTCAGCCGGGACCGGCTCGGCGCGGCCTACGCGCGCGACCCCCGGCTGCCCGGCGTCATGAGCGTCCAGCCCAGTGCCATGGCGCCGGCCGCGTTCCTGCTGGACGTCAACCGGTGGCTCACGCAGTACCACGTCACGATCCGCTGACCGACCCGATCCGGAGCGGGCGGCCGGCGTACCAGTCGGACGCGACGGTCCAGCCCTTGCGGCGCAGTTCGGCGGCGAGGGCGGAGTCCGGGGCGGCCGGGATGACGGCGAGAACCGCGCCGCGCTCGGTCGCCTCGTGCGCGATGACGCCGACCGCGGCGGGTTCCGCCGGGCTGTCGGCCAGGAATACCGGGCCGCCGGGGGCGTAGACCGGGGGTACCTGGGTGAGCAGCCCGGCGAAACCCGCGCCGCTGACCCGGCCGGGCGGGGCCGGCGGCCCGGCCGGCAGGAGTTCGTGCACCCACCACTGCTCGGCGACGGCCAGGGACAGGGCACGCAGCAGCCCGGCCTTCGGCCGGTCGGCGTGCGCGGTCGCCACGCGGAGGGTGCCGATGCCGCGCGCCGCGAGCCGCTCAGCGACGGCGAGCAGCAGCGCGGCGCCGTCTTCGTCCCATCGTCTCGGCCGGGCGAGGGTGAAGTCATCGACGTACCCCTCGTGCGGCCGGGATTCGCAGAGGATGAAGCCCCGGCTCGTGCGCAGCGCCACGGTGGTCTCGGCCGCGATCTGGCGGCGCAGGAACCGCTCGTGCAAGGGTGCGGCGCCTTCGGCGGGCCGCCAGAAAACGGGTGAGTACCGGGCGTACTCGCGGCGCTGCTGCTCTAGCAGCCCCGCGGCCCACCCGGCGTCGTCCGCCCGCATCTCGGTGATCACGAGGCCATGATCACACGACTTTTCTCATTCACCGAGATGTGCGGCTCTCGTCAGGAGACGGTTAGCTTCCGTCATGCTTTCTGGTGATTTTCGTGCGATTTCCGCGCGGGCGGCGGCCGGCTGTGGCCGCCGGTGTTCCGCGGAACACCGGCGGAGCTCAGCCGTGCGATTCCATCGCGTCCTCCTTCCCGGTTGGCGACCGCATGAAGGACAGTTCAGCCCGGTGCGCCGGGCGCGGAGAACGTCAGCGAACGCTGGCGAAGGCTTTTCGTTTTCCCCCGGTCTGACCTGGTGTTCCTGGCGACCTCAGCGACGCGGCGAACGTACGCCAGCGAACGCGGGAGAACCTCGCGCAGGGGCGCGGGCGATGGGGAAAGGCGCGCGGGCAAATGCTTGAAACGGGCTTTCGCGGATGGTTTGCTAATCGCCGGGAGGCGGCGGAGAGAAAGTGGCACGTAGCTATCGGGGGAAGCCTGACCTTCCGCCCGGGCCCGCCCGGGACCTCGTCGCGCTGTTCGGCCGGCTGCGGGCCGCGAACGCGCTGACCGTCGGGCAGATCGCGATCAGGAGCAGGCTGGCGGCCAGCCACGTCAGCGAGGTGCTGCGCGGCTGGAAGGCACCGAGCCCGCAGGCGGCCGCGGCGATCGCCGTCGCGCTCGGCGGGGACGCCGCGACCGCGCTGCGGGCCCG
The DNA here is from genome assembly GCA_027326205.1 of Actinomycetota bacterium. Taxonomy (GTDB): domain Bacteria; phylum Actinomycetota; class Actinomycetes; order Streptosporangiales; family Streptosporangiaceae; genus Trebonia. Next base: position 916 of record DAHWEX010000333.1, on the reverse strand, counting down.
CCGCCTCGCGGAGGACCTGGCGGAACTGAACCGCTACCACCGCGCCCGGGCCGCCGGCGCCGCCGCGCCCGGGGAACCCCGGCACCCGGCGGCGGCGCCCGGGCCGGCCCAAGCGCCGCCCGTCGTCTCGCTGCGGCGCAGGCTCACCGACTTCCACGGCCGTGACCTGGAGATCGCCCGGATCACCCGGCTGCTGCGCGACCGCGACGAGGCGCCGCCCGTCGTGGTGCTCTACGGCATGGGCGGCGTCGGCAAGACCACGATCGCCAACGAGATCGCGCACCGGGTCGCCGGTGAGTTCACCGGGGCGCGCGTCTTCGTGGACCTCGGCGGGCAGGACGTGCCGGCCGACCTGGCGGCGGTGCGCGTGGAGGCGGCGTTCCGGCAGGTCTGCTACGCCTTCGGCGTGCCGGAGAACGAGATCCCGCCGCAGGCGGCCCTGCAGCCGCAGTTCCTGCAGCGGCTCTACGCCCGCGGGCCCTGCCTGCTCGTCCTGGACAACGTCGCCCGGGCCGAGCACGTGGCGTCGCTGCTGCCGGCGCTGCCCGGCTGCGGCGCGCTGGTGACCAGCCGGTCTCCGCTGCCGGCGCTTGACGGCGCGCGCCGGGTCAGCGTCCGGCCGCTGCCCGGCCGCTCCGGGGTGGAACTGTTCGACGCGCTCGCGGACCGGGAAGACGGCGTGCGCGACCCGGAGGCGGCCGCGCGCATCGTCGAACTCGCCGACGGGCTGCCGCTCGCGATCAGGATCGCCGCCGCCCTCGCCTCCGGTCCGGCCATGCGCGCCCGGCCGCTAGCGGTCCTGGTGTCCCAGCTCGCGGCGGAGAGCGAGCGGCTCGACGGCTTCGAAGACGGGGAGCGCGGCGTGCGGGCCAGCTTCGACCTCAGCTACCGCACCCTGCCGCCGGACGTGGCCGGG
>DAHWEX010000234.1 GCA_027326205.1 Actinomycetota bacterium | reverse complement strand
GCCGCCGGTTCGGGCACGCCGACGTCCGCCGCCGGTTCGGGCGTACCGACGTCCGCCGCCGCGACCGCGACCGCCGGTCCTGCTACGTCAAGCCCCGATACCAGCGTTCTTTTCACCCTCGACCCTAATACCGGAAATTCTTCCTCTCCTGGTGTCGTGTTTCCCACCAGCCCCGGTATGTCGTCGTCCGCTGCCCCGGGTTCTTCTTCCCCGGCCAGTTCCGGAACCACGTCCACCGGTGGTACCGGCGGCACCGGCGGCACCGCCGCCCTCGGGCTTGGTTTCTATGACGGGACGTCTAGCCCGGCCGGCGCGGAGGTCGCCGCCACCTGGCTCGGTTCGTCCGCCTCGGTCAGGTACGCGCAGGATTTCATCGACGCGACCGACTGGGCCCACATCGATGACCCGTGGCAGCTCTCCAACTGGCAGGGCAGCCCGTTCGAGATGGTCTGGGGCGTCCCGATGCTGCCGTGCGGCGCCCCGTCGACGCAGTGCGCGACGAACGTGGCCGACTACAACCTGGTCGCGGACGGCGGGGCGGACAGCTACTACGTGGCGCTGGCGCAGCGCCTGGTGGCGGCGGGGTTCGGCTCGTCCTACATCCGGCTCGGCTGGGAATTCAACGCCGACTGGATGGGCTGGGGCATCTGCAACGCGGCCGGCACGGGGCTGACGAGCTGGGCGGCCGACTTCGTGCCCGCCTTCCAGAACATCGTGACCAGCATGCGCGGCGTCGCCGGGGCGAACTTCAAGTTCATCTGGAACCCCATCGACAGCGCCAACTCCAGCTGCGCGGGCGCCAGCCTGGAAAGCTTTTACCCGGGCGACCAGTACGTCGACGCGGTGGCGCTCGACGCGTATGACGGAATCGGCACGCAGACCAGCGGCGACGCCGCGCGCTGGACCGACATCCTCAACGGCGTCAACGCGAGCGGCTGGACCGCGGTGACCCCGTCCGCCATCAACGGCCAGACGTTCCAGGGCTACGGCCTGACCTGGCTCGCCGCCTTCGCCGCCGAGCACGGCAAAGAGGTCAGCCTGCCCGAGTGGGGGCTCATGTCGGCCGGCACGGACGGCGGCGGCGACGACGACACCACGTACATGACCGACATGACGAACTGGATCAAGTCCAACGCCTCCGGCCCGGTGCTCTTCTGGAACTACGCCGGCGGAACCCTGCCGCTCGATATACCGAATTACACGAACGGAAACACCCCGAACGCCACCGCTATCTTCCAGGCCGCTTTCACCGGCGGCCTTTAGCCGGGCGGCCCGCCGCCGGCGCGTTACTTCGCGGCGGGGCCGACCAGGTGGGCGTAGACGACGATGCTGTCCAGGTACGCGCCGGTCTGCGAGTCGAACGGGCCGCCGCAGGTGATCAGGCGCAAGGCCGGGTAGGGGACGCCGCCGTAGACGTCGCTCGTCGGGAAGTTGGCCTTGACCGCCTTCTGCACGCCGTCGACCGCGAACACCGCCGTGGTGCCGTCGGCCCGGACGACGTCGATCGAGTCGCCCGTGCGCAGGTCCTTGATGTTGAAGAAGACCGAGGGGCCGGAGTAGTCGTCAACGTGCCCGAGGATGACGGACGTGCCCTTGGCCCCGGGCGTGACCGAGCGGTCGTACCAGCCGGCCAGGTTGTGGTTGGCGAGCGGCGGCACCTCGACGGTGCCGTTGGCGTTGAGGCCAAGCTCCGTCACGGGCGCGTCCACCTTGATCGCGGGTATCTTGATCGTCACCGGCGTCGACGCCGGCAGCGGCGCCCCCACCACCTCGGCTTTCGGCGCGAAGGGCACGCTGGTGCCGACGCTGGCCGGGATGTCCTGCGCGGCGGCCGGCGGCAGTTGCGACCCGGTGGTCAGCGCGTGCGCCACGACGAAGGCGCCGATGGCCACCAGGACAAGGCCCACGATGAGGATCGTGCTGATATGGATGCCCTGGGGGCGCTCGTTCTGGTCGGCGTGCCCGCTCGGGTACTCCCCAGTGGACATAACGCGACCTTCCTGGCGGCCGGTTTCACGCGCCCTGGACGACGCGCCGCCGGCGCCACCGGGCCAGCAGGACGAGTCCGCCGCCCGCGGCCATGACGACACCGCCGGCCGCGGCCACCATCCCGTTGGCTCCCGGCCCGATGCCGCCGCCGGTCGCCGGCGCGCCCACCGGGGTGGTGCTCGTGCTCGACGCCGACGGGCTCGGGGTGGAGCTCGGGGTGCTAGTCGAGGTCGGGCTTGGGGTGCTTGTCGCGGTCGCGGTCGCGGTTCCCGTCGCGGGACCGCTGGGACTGGCGGAGGCGGTGCATGACGGAGTCGCCGAGGGGGTGGGGGATGCGGTGCCCGATGCGGGGGTGGAAGTGGAAGTGGATGGGGATGCGGAGGTGGAAGTGGATGCGGATGCGGAGGTAGAGGTGGATGCGGATGCGGATGCGGACGTGGATACGGCGGCATTGGGGGTGACGGTAGCCGTGGCGGTACCGCAACTGGACGGGACCGCTACGGCCACGTCGCTCCACGAGCTAGCCAGCGCCGCCAGCGTGGCCGCGATCAGCAGGGTTACCGTTCCCGTCGCGAGGCCGATCTGCCCGGCCCACTGTAGTTTCAGCCAGCCGCTCTGCCGTGATCGACGCAAGGTCTTCACCGTTCCTCAGGTAGTTAGGTTGGTTAGCCCTCGTCCGGGAGAGCCGGGGGAGCGGCGGGGGCCGTGGAGTTCGCCGCGTGCCGTGGGGCGGGACGGCGGAACGACACCCGGGTGACCGCGAGGAACATGGCCACGACCAGGGCCGCCAGGCCGGCTCCTTCCGCCACCTCCGAGCCGATGCCGATGCCGCTGCCGGAGATCGGGGAGACGTTGGCGACCGGGGTCTGCCCCTCCGCCTGCGCCGAACCCGGGGTGACCTGGGGGAACAGGCCGGACGCGCTGCCACCGGAGCCGAGCGTGGAGTCCGCGAGGGGCGTCGGCGTGATCGGCAGGTTGGCCGTCGCCGCCGTGCCGGCCGATGACGAGACGACGAGGGAGGCGGACGCCGCCGGGTCCAGGGCCAGGCCGGCCGTGCTGCCGCTGACCGTGATGCTGACCGCGGTCACGGTCGTCGCGGTGAGCGGGATCGTGACCTCCGCCTGGAACTGCCGCTGGGTGGAGTTCGCGTCCACCGCGCCCAGGTCGCACACGGCCGTGCCGTCGCCGTTCGCGCAGCCGAAGGTGAAGGCGGGGGCGCCGGCGCCGGCCGAGGATTGCAGTTCGATCTTGGCATCCGCCACGTTTCCGCCCACTGTCCAGGCGCCCACGGCCCACTGGGACGCCTGCCCGAGCACGGCGCCCTGCTGCAGGGGCAGGATCCCGACGCACAGGCTGACCGGCGTGGCGCTCACCGCCGCGGCCTGGTAGGCCAGCAGGGCGACGTCGCGGCCGGACAGGCTCACGGCCGCGGTGCTGGCCGACGAGGTGCTCGACGCCGTGCCGCTCGGCGCGGGCGACGCCGTGCCGCTCGGCGTGCCACTGGGCGTGGGCGTCGCCGTGCCGGTCGGGGTGGGCGTCGGGGCGGGCGTGGTCTGCGTCGGGGCGGGCGTGGTCGGCGCGGGCGACGTCGTCGTCGCGGCCGCACTGGTCGACGTCGCCGCGCTCGCGGACGCCGTCGCGGAGGCCGTCGTGGCCGAGGGACTGGGCGACGCGCTCGCCGGCGCGCTGGTCACCGTCAGGGGCTCACAGGACTCGCTACTCGCCGTCGCGGTAGCCGCCGACGCCCCGCCGTCCAGCGCGGCCACCACGCCACCGGAAGCGGCGGTGAGCAGGGCACTTCCAGCGATCAAGGTAACGGCCCTGCGCCGTCCGTGTGCCATCGGCATCTCCAAGCGATATTGACAAATATCATTATAAAAAAAGTTATCTACTGCGAAAGGTAATGAATTAGCGCTTTCAACCGACTAATTACCTTACGCCAGCCCGGCACGCGGCAAAGCCCAATCTTCTATTAGCATTCGGTGAACACGGCGGGAACCGGGCCCGCTAGGCGCCGGCGCCGGAAGGGACGGACAGCCAGGCGGAGTAGGTGACTGGCCAGGGGCCGGCCGGGGCCGCCGTCAGGGTCTCGGGATCGCCCGAGGTGCGCAGCGAGAGGGCCTGCCGCGCGACGGCCCCGGCCAGCGACACCGACGCCCGCGTCGGGCCGAGCAGCACCGGACGCCGCCCCGCCTGCTCGACCGAGCGCACCGCCTGCCGCAATTCGGCCGCGGACGCCGCCGCGGTCGGCCCGGCAACCAGCAGCGCGGCGGGCTGTCCGCACAGACCCCGGATGACCGGGGCGAACGTCGCCGCGGTGGACGCGTCCGTGACCAGGACGCTCGCCGAGGGCCCGATGGCCGCGCACAGCGCCGCGGCCGCGGCGACCGAGCCGCCGTAGGTCGCCGACGCGCCGACTCCGCGCAGTACCACCTGGCTCGCGAGCTTCGGCGCGGCCGGCGAGCCGGGCGAGTGAGACAGGCCGGGGTTGAGCGTCGTCGCCAGCGGCGGCAGCGCCAGCGCGAGCACGCAGCACGCCCCGATCGCCGCGACGGCCCCCCGGGCGGCGCCGAAGGCCGATGCGCGCGACATCAGCCACGATGCCGTCCATATCGCGAGCAGCACGAGCCCGGGCAGCACCACGGGCACCAGCCGGTGGGACGCCATGGGCTGCCACGGCACCACGGACGGGTCCCACAGCACGGTCACCACCGACCAGGCGACGATCACGAACGGCAGTCCCCACGACTCGATCGCCGAGGCCGGGACGGCCGCAGGGGCACCGGGAGGGGCGGCGGCGGCAGTGGGGGCGGGAGCGGGGGCGCGGGAAAGCTCCGCGAGCGACGCCTCGACCGACCGCCGCCCGAGCGCCGCCGCCCCCGCGCAGGCGAGCAGCAGGGCGGGCGCCCCGGCGTACCACAGCACCCAGTGCAGGCTCAGCTCGTAGTACTGGCGCAGCCCGTTGACCGCCAGGCCCTCAAACCGCTGCAGCGCCGCCACGGCCCTGATCATCGACGGGTCGGTCTGTCCCGCGACGGTCTGCAGGTACGGCCGCTCGGCCAGCCCGATCAGCACGACCGCCGGCAGCACCATGGCCAGCCACTGCGCCACGCCGCCAAGCGACGGCATGCGGGACACCTGTCCGTTGAACCCGATGACGCGCACCCGGTAGGTGAGGACCTGGCCCGCCCGGGCCCGTACGACGGGAATCGTCAGCGCCAGCGTCAGCACCGTCACCGCGGCCGCACCGACCGCGCACAGCCCGATCAGGTGCAACTGGGCCGACACGGTCAGCAGGTAGGCCCGCGCGAGCGCGAACCCGGCCACCAGCCCGGTCCCGGCGCCGAGGACGAGGCCGGCCCCCAGCGGCCCCGCCTGCGGCCGCCTCGCCGTGAACAGCCAGGCGACGTAGGGGACGGCTGGCAGCAGCGCGCCGAGCGACGCGATGGAGGCCAGCACGGTCAGCCCGAGCGCGAGCCCGCCGAGCACGGCCAGGAACCGCCGCCGGGCCGCGAGCGAGTCGGTGAACAGGCACAGCCCGCCGAGCAGCAGCACCTGCACCAGCGGCTCGCTGAACGGAGCGCGCGCCGTGTACGCCTCGGGCAGGCCGACCGCGAGCACCAGTTCCCCGGCCACCGCCCACCACGCCCCGCACAGCCGCCCCACGAGGCCGCCGAACGAGAGCACGGCGCAGCCGCCGAGGACCGCCGGCATGAGCAGCGCGCCGCCGAGCCCGCCGAGCCACGTCCCGCCCGCGAGCACCAGCGGCAGCCCGGGCAGCACGGACGGCGTGATCGAGCCGCCGCCCGCGGCGAACCCCGGCGTCGCGAAGTCCAGCCCCGGCATCCCGCCGAACGCGGCGGCGGACTGCGGGATCCGCGCCGTCGCGTGCTCGGCGATCCAGTAGCCGTACTGCAGGTAGACGGCGGGATCGCTGGTCACGAAGACCTGCTCGGAGCGGTAGGCCGCCTCCCACAGCCCGAACCCGGCCGCGATCGCCAGCATGGCGAGCAGCGCGGTGACCGGAACGCCCGCCTTCCGCCCGGCGGGGACTCCGGTGGGGACTCCGGCGGGGGCATCCGGGGCCGCTTCACCGAACCGCGGCCAGCTCAGCGGCAGCCGCTCCGCCGCGAAGTAGCACAGCGCGGCCGCGAGCGGGACGAAGATGATCACCAACGGCACGGCCCGCAGCCGTCCGGCGAGCAGCATCCCGGTCCCCGGCACCAGCCACGCCACCGCGAGCAGCGCCGGCGCCACGGTCAACGCGGCGAAGGCCCGGCCGGACACCCGCGCCGCGACCGCGGAATACCCCGCCGCGACCGCGGAATACCTGGCCGCCAGGGTGCGCGGAGAGGCGGGCTCGGGCCGCTGGCGCCCCGCGCGTCCCCGCGCGGGTCGGACCGCTAGTCGTCGGTGCATATGCGCCAGACTATCGATCCAAATCATGACTGCCGGGAAACAAAAGACATAACCGCTCGGGACTGGTGATGGTCCGCTTATCCCGTTCCTGACGCGTCGCCGCCAGGGCCGAGGAGCCTCAGGTCACGGCGGCCGGGGCGGCGGTGACCGCGGCGCGCGTGCCTCGTCATGGCCGCGGCCTGGCGGCGCGGCGGGCGGACCACCCGGGGCTCGCGCACGCCGTGCCGCTTCCCGGCCGCTTCGGGTCGCACCGCCCGCCTCCGCGCGCACCGCCCGCC
>DAHWEX010000222.1 GCA_027326205.1 Actinomycetota bacterium | reverse complement strand
GGGGACGGTCAGCCAGGGCTGGCCTTCGGCGATTCCCTTGGCTCTGGTGGACAAGGCGACGTGGATGTTGCGATGCACGGTGCCGTCGGGTTCGGGTTGGCAGGTGAGGCCAGGGAGTTCGGTTCCCTCGATGACCACGTTGAGCGTGCCGAGGACGGACTTGGGCCTTGCCTTCGGGCGCTTTGGCTCGTCAGCTGGCGAGGCCGTGTTCTCGTCGTACGCTATGGCCAGCCAGTTCCGGACCTCGTCGTCCACCTCGCCGGGCGTGGTGAGCGCGATCCGGACGGTGGCCTGGCCGATGTCCCGCGCGGGAAGCAGGCGGCCTTCGGGCTGTTTCACGGTGTCGAGACGCAGGCCGAGGTCGACGCGGGACTTCGTCGTCGGCTTCAGCACCGCGAACGTGCGGCGCGGCGAGACCAGGGAGACGAGCGTGCCGCGCGCCTGGACAGTGACCGGGAAGACGAGCGGCACCAGGTTGTCGGCGGTCGAATGGACCGCGACTTGCCGCCCCAGATGCCTGCGGAATCCAGCTCACCATCATGCGCCCGATCCCCCGGTCTTGACCGGGGGATGCCGAGCCGTAAAACACGAGCCGTAAAACAATCGTAGACGGCACGGCGAACATGCACGGTGACATATAAACCCACGGTCTCCTTCTCGGGACAGGGGCCGGACAGTGACGCGGTCTGACCCCCGATCGCGCGCTGAAGCGCGTGCTCATCCTTTGAGCAGAGACTCGGCGTCAGGACCCGCGATCTCACTGGCCTTCGAGCAGCTGTAGGGATTCAGGGAGCTTGTCGTCCGTGCGCAGCCTTCCTGTCATCTGGATGGCTTGGACGCTGCCCTTGCGTGCGGGGAGGTTGTCATTTGCCTTGCGTGCTGAGGAAGGTGGTCACTGCGGCGGTGAACTCGGCTGGCCGGACGGCGTGGACGAGGTGCCCGGCGGGGATCGTCATCAGCTCGCAGTCCGGGATGAGCGAGGCCATGCCCGCGAGCTGGCCCTGGTCGACGTGGCTGGCCGGGCCGCCCGCGATGAGGAGCGTCCGGGCCTGGATCCGCTTCAGCTCATCGCGCCACGAGCTGGCCTGCGGGTCAGTGAACTCGTTGCTCAGCGCCGTCGCGTCCCAGTCGAATGGCAGCGGCCCGTCGGGACGGGCGACGGCCCGTGGGCCGCGTGGCCATGGCGGCGCGGGGTCTTCTAGGATCAGGAGGGTGACGCGGCCTGGATGCCGTGCCGCGTGCAGGTAGGCGGGCGGGCCGCCCAGGGAGTGCCCGCCGAGCGCCACCTGGTGGAGTTCCAGCGCGTCGAGAAGCGCTGCCAGGTCGGCGGTGAGCTGCTCGATCGTGTACGGGCCGGCCCAGTCGCTGGTGCCGTGCCCGCGCAGGTCGGGCGCGTACACGCGCCACGAGGGCGCGAGTGCCTGCGCGACCGGCGCCCAGTCCGAGGACTGCTCGCCGAGCGCGTGCAGCAATACCAGCGGCGGCGCCCCGGCGGGACCCCAGGTCCGGTAGGCAAGCCGTATCGTTCCGGCCTGGATGTGCACGGGTCCAGGTTGAATGTCCGTCACGCCGCCGACGCTATGTTCATGTCCGCCCGTGCGTCCAACGATTCTGCCCACGGCAGCGGACACCCGTTGCGTGACGCCGGAGATGACAGGTCGCTGTGCAGAGGACACCCGGGGTGACAAGTAGGCGGCAGCGAGACCTGGATCTTATGTGCATACTGCCACGCCCTCATCCAGTGCCCGCGCTGCCTGGGGCACTGTCCAGAAAACAGATCGTTCTCCCCGCCGTGACAGTTTCGGGCTCGCCAGGCCAACGGACGCGGGAGGATCGGCGCGTAGCGGCGGAGGATATCAACGGCCCGCGTGACGACGCCTACGGCACCCTGGCGAAACTGCGGCGGACGGCCGGCGACGGAAAGTTCGACTACCTCATCCAGTTCCCCGGCCCTGGTTACTAGGCAGGCGTGCTGAATCGGTGCTGCCCCTAGCGGCATCGGGGCACGTGAATCGGCTTTCCGGTCGTCCTGCAGGAACCGTATCTAGGACATCTCCGGCCTTCCCGGTGGCGTGCACGGTCACCCTGATGCGGAGTTACCGCCGCGGGTTGCCCTGCGGTAACCCGCTGAGTGACTGCTCGAGTTTGGCGAGGATGCTGGCGAGGGCCGTCCGCGGGGCGCCGTCCGGGGTTCCGGTTCCCTCGACGGACGAGCGGACGGTGACCTTGTCGCCGTCAACGAGGATGTCCTCGGCGACGACGCGCATGTCGGGGAACTGGGCGGTGAGCCAGCGCCAGGCGTCCTTGCCCGCCTCGAACCCGGTGGTGCCGAGCGGGTGGCTGAAGCAGTCGGGGGCGTGCAGGTCGTCGGCCCGGTCGAACTGCCGGGTGTTGAAGCACTCCTGCAGTCGCTTCACCCTTGGCCTGCCCGATCTCGCGCGATCGTTCGCCGGCCTGCCGCCGACCTGCCGCCGGGCGCCCCCCGGCGCACTCGGCCGCCGACCGGATGGCCAGCTTCTTGATCCCGGGGCCGGCGATTCGTCAGACATAGGTAATGAGCAACGCACGCGGTTATCGCCGGGGCCGCCGATATTCTTTGCCGGGCAGCCACACCTTGGGGGAGTCGGAAGTTAGCACGGCTAACCGAGGAGTTCGACCATGAGTACGTGGACGGTTCCCACCTGCGCGACGGGTCAGGCGGTCCCCGGCTACACCGAACGGCGGGAACTCGGCCGCGGGTCCTGCGGCCGGGTCGTCGAAGCGGTTGACGACGCGTCCGGCCGCCTTGTGGCGGTCAAGCTGCTCGCCCCGGACCTGGTCCAGGATCCCGAGTCCGTGCGCGGGTTGCGGTCCGAGGCCGGGAAGCTGCGGGAACTGCGCGTGCCGCAGGTCGTCGCGGTGTACGACTTCGTCGAGCAGGAACACGGCGCGGCGGTCGT
>DAHWEX010000206.1 GCA_027326205.1 Actinomycetota bacterium | reverse complement strand
GCGCACGACCACACCCGCCCGAGCACGTTCGGCCCGGGCGGCCTGGAGTACCTGAACCGCACCCTCGACGCCGTGCTCGAGGAGCACGACCGCTCACCGCTCGCCGCGGTGATGGTGACCGGCAAGCCGTTCATCTTCGCGGTGGGTGCCGACCTCTCCGGGGTTCCCCGGCTGACCTCGCGCGAGCAGGCCCTGGAGACCGGCCGGCTCGGCCACCGGGTGTTCCGCCGGCTCGGCGAGCTGCCGATGCCGTCGTTCGCCTTCGTCAACGGCGCCGCCATGGGTGGCGGCCTGGAGGTGGCGCTGCACTGCACCTACCGCACGGTGTCCTCGAGCGCGGCCGCGCTCAGCTTGCCCGAGTGCTTCCTCGGCCTGGTGCCCGGCTGGGGCGGCACGTACCTGCTGCCCCGGCTGATCGGGCCGTCCAGCGCGCTCAAGCTGATCATCGAGAACCCGCTGGCGCAGAACAAGATGCTCCGCGGGCCCGAGGCGTTCTCCCTGGGCATCGCCGACGCGATGTTCGAACCCGCCGACTTCCTTGAGGAGTCGCTGCGCTGGGCCGCGAAGGTGCTGCGCGGCGAGGCGGCGGTGACCCGCCGGACGGATGACGCGGCGGAGTGGGACGCGGCGGTCTCGGCCGCGCGGTTCTTCCTCGACGGCAAGCTGCACGGTGCCGCGCCCGCGCCGTACCGGGCGCTGGAGCTGGTCGCCGCCGCGCGTACCGCCTCCCGCGACGAGGCGTTCGCCGCCGAGGACGACGCCCTGGCCGACCTGCTCCTTTCTGACGAGCTGCGGGCCGGCCTGTACGCGTTCGACCTGGTGCAAAAGCGCGCCAGGCACCCCGCGGGCGCGCCGGACAAGGCCCTCGCCCGGCCGGTCACCAAGGTGGGCGTCGTCGGCGCCGGCCTCATGGCGGCGCAGATCGCCCTGCTGTTCGCCCGGCGGCTGCAGGTGCCCGTGGTGATGACCGACCTCGACCAGGCGCGGGTCGACGCGGGCGTCGCCTACGTCCACGCCGAGATCGACAAGCAGCTCGCGCGCGGCCGGCTCTCGCCCGACGCCGCCAGCCGGCGCAAGGCCCTGGTCACCGGGTCCGTGGCCAAGGACGGCTTCGCCGACGCCGACTTCGTCATCGAGGCGGTCTTCGAGGAGCTCGCCGTCAAGCGCGAGGTGTTCGCGGAGGTCGAGGCCGTCGTCCCGGAGACGTGCGTGCTCGCGACCAACACCTCCTCGCTGTCGGTCACCGCGATGGCGGACGGCCTCGCCCACCCGGAACGGGTCGTCGGCTTCCACTTCTTCAACCCGGTCGCGGTGCTCCCGCTGGTCGAGGTGGTGCGCGGCGCGGCGACGGACGACGCCGCGCTCGCGACCGCCCTCGCGGTCGGCAAGGGCCTGGGCAAGAACTGCGTGATCGTCGCCGACCGCCCCGCGTTCGTGGTCAACCGGCTGCTCACCCGGTTCCTCGGCGAGATCATCCGCACGGTCGACGAGGGCACGCCGCTGGAGGTGGCCGAGCACGCCCCCGACCCGCTCGGCCTGCCGATGACCCCGTTCCTGCTGCTGCAGCTCGTCGGGCCGCGGATCGCGCTGCACGTGGCGCAGACGCTGGCGGGCGCGTTCGGCGACCGGTTCGCTGTCTCCCCGAAGCTGCGGGCCCTGGCGGAGTCGGGCAAGTCCTCGGTGTACCGGCCGGACTTCTCCGTCGACCCCGAGGCGCTGGCACTGCTCGCCGGGGGCTCCGCGCCGTCCACGGGCGCCGAGGTGCTCGCGCGCGCCCTGGAGGGCCTCGCCCAGGAGATCAAGATCATGCTCGACGAGGGCGTGGTCACCGCGCCCGAGGACATCGACCTGTGCATGATCCTCGGCGCCGGGTGGCCGTTCCACCTGGGCGGAATCACGCCCTACCTGGACCGGACCGGGATCGCGGCCAAGGTCAACGGCGGACCCTTCCGCGGGTAGCCGCCCCCCCCGTCCGGGGTCGAAAGTTTTCGGTCCCGGACGGGCTGACTTTCAGGTTTTTTTCAGCAACAATCGATTGAGGTAACGGTGGGTATTGTGCAATGATGCCAACGTGTCTAGGTATAAATACTTAGACGTCGCGGGATGCGCGGGTTTCGCTTCCCGGCCGGGACGTGGCGGCAGCAGGCAAGCCGGTTGATTCTCGCATGTCGAGAATCGCATTCGCGCGTAACAGTGATGGACAAAAGGCGGGCCTGCGGTGGCTGAGGATGAGGAATGGCTCAAGGCAGCGTCTCGTCCGATCAGGACCGCCCACGTGGACTCGTCGCTGCCGAACGTCGCGCGCGTCTGGAACTACCTCATCGGCGGGCGTGACAACTTCGAGTCGGACCGCCGGGCGGCGCGCCAGCTGATCGCGGCGTCTCCCGTGATGGCGCGGGTCGGGCCGGCTTCGCGGGCGTTCCTGCGCCGGACGGTCACCTACCTGGCGGCCGAGGCGGGGATCAGGCAGTTCCTCGACATCGGCACGGGCCTGCCGACGGCGGGCAACACCCACGAGGTGGCCCAGGCGGTGGACCCGTCCTGCCGCGTCGTCCTGGTCGACAACGACCCCGTGGTGCTCTCGCACGCGCGCGCCCTGGTCCGCTCGTCGGCCGAGGGGGCGACCAGCTACCTGGACGCGGACGCACGCGACACCGAGACCGTCATGGACGGCGCACGGCGGACCCTCGACCTCACGCGGCCGGTCGGCGTCATCATGATCGACATCCTGAACTTCCTCGAGGACGCGGCCGGGGTGCTGGCCAGGCTGGCCGCCGCGGTGCCCGCGGGCAGCTACCTGGCCGTCATGCAGCCGTCCAGGGACGAGCGGCTGGCGGCGCCGGCCCGCCGGTGGAACCAGATAGCCGAGCACCCGGTCTTCCTGCGCGACCGCGACCAGGTCGCCTGGTGGCTCAGCGGCCTTGAGCTGGTCGACCCGGGCATCGTCGAGGTGCACCAGTGGCGGCCCGGCCCCGGCGACCCGGAGTGCCCCGGCGGGATGCCGCTCCTCGGCGCGGTGGCCCGCAGGCTCTGACCCGCTCAGGCTGCCGCCGGCTGGCCCGCGAGGCCCGCGCGGTCGTCCGCCGCGCGGATGAGAACGGCCGCCCAAGTGCGGAACGGCCGCCAGGGCTCCGCGATCCGGGCTAGGTCGCCGGGGGCGACGGGGCCTGGACCGGTGCCGTAGAAGTGGGCGACGTAATCGGGCAGCCGCGGCTCGGTGAACGTCAGGGTGTCGGCGACGCCGGTCGCCCGCAGCAAGACGAGCGTCGCGTAGAAGGGGCCGATGCCGGGCAGCCGCTGCAGGTCGCGCAGCGCCTCCTCCGGGGGCATCGCGGCTAGGCGGGCCGGGTCGAGTCGGCCGTCGAGGGCGGCCCGGGCGACGGCGTGCAGCCACTCCACTCGATCCGGCCCAATCCCGGGCAGGGTGTCCGCGGCGAGCAGGTCTGCGGGGCGGGGGAACGCCGGGACCTGCGTGCCCGCCAAGGTAAGCATTGCGCCGGCCGCAGCGCAGATCCGGGTCCTGATCGCGGTCGCCTGGGCACGGTAGCGGCGGGCACTGATGATCGCCCACGCCGCCGCCTCGTACGGCGAGTGGAACAGGACCGGGCGCAGCCAGTCGTGCACGCGCTGCAGGCCGCCGAGCACCGGGTCTCGCTCTGCGGCGGCGAGCCAGCCAGCCACGGGACGGTCCAGGGAAAGGATGCGGCGCACCTGGCCGAGCACCGCGTCGGCGTCCGCCGCCGAGTCGACGGCCGCCGTGATGCTGCCGTCCGGCCGCTGGGCGAGGTAGACCCCGGCGTGATGGCGCAGGTCGTCGGTGACGAACGCCAGGCGCATCCCGCCGGCGCCGGGCGTAGCGCCGCCAGCGTGCGGCCCGAACCCGAAGCCCGCGGCGGCGGCGAGAGAGAAGGGCTGGTCCGGGTGAAGCTCCGCTGCGATCGCCATACGCCCGGTATAGCCGCGGGGTCTGACATTCCACGGCGACCCACAGTGGCGATCCTGGTTCACGCGTCGACGCCGCGCGTCCGCGCGGGCGCGGGAGACGGACAGCGAGGGGGCTGTCAGCTGTTGCCGTTTCAGTGGTCGTTAGCCCTCATCAGTGCCAGGTAGCGGCCGGGCGGTGCCGGGTTGCCTGGCACGGCACCGTCAGCTGGAGGCGCCGCAGATTCGCGTACTCTCGAAAATGTCAGACGGGAACGATAACGTGTTCCCATCGGCAAGACTCCCGGGGAGGCGGTGGCGGCGATCATGAACAGGGCGTACAAGTTCGCGCTGGCGCCGTCCCGGGTGCAGGAGCGGATGCTGCGGTCGCACGCGGGGGCGGCGCGGTTCGCGTGGAACTGGGGCCTGGCCCGGTGCAAGGAACGGTACACGGCCGAGCGGAAGTGGTACTCCGCCGCCGAACTGCACGGACTGTGGAACGCGGCGAAGAAGGGCAAGGCCAGGGACTCCTTCCGCCTGACCGGCACCGTCCGCTGCACCGGGGACACCGTCACCGTGCCCCGCCTGGGCACCGTGCGCACGCACGAGGACACCGGCACGCTCGCCGCCAAGGTCGAGGCCGGCACGGCCCGGGTCACCGCGGCGACGGTCAGCCGGACCGCGCAGCGCTGGTTCGTCTCCTTCACCGTCGAAGAACAACACGACACCCCGTCACACCACGCCCGCCCCGGCAGCACTATCGGGATCGACCTGGGGGTCAAGACCCTGCTCACCGGCGTCGACGACCAAGGCAGCGTGATCACTGTCCAGGGGCCCAGGCCGCTGCGGGCGGCGCTGCGCCGGCTGCGGCGCGCCCCCCGCGCGCATTCGCGCAAGCGGCCGGGCTCCGCCCGGCGGCGGGCCGCCGGGAGGCTGGGGCGGCTGCACGCCCGGGTCGCCGCCGTCCGCGCCGACGCCCTGCACAAGGCCACCACCCGCCTCGCAGCCCGCTACGAGACCGTCGTCGTCGAAGACCTGAACGTCACCGGGATGATCAGCAACAAGAAACTCGCCCGGGCGGGCGCCGACCAGGGCTTCGGGACCGCCCGGCGGATGCTGGCCTACAAGACGCAGCGGAACGGCGGCACGCTGGTGGTCGCGGACCGCTGGTATCCCAGCAGCAAGACGTGCAGTGACTGCGGGTCGGTGAAAGCCAAGCTGACCCTGGCCGACCGGATGTACGCCTGCGACACTTGCGGGCATATCGAGGACCGGGACGTGAACGCGGCCCGGAACCTGCTCTCCCTCGCTGCCAGTGGGGCGGAGCGGGTAAACGCGCGCGGAGCGGCGGTAAGACCGGGCCCGGCCGGGCCCGCCGTGCTGAAACGCGAACCCGGCACCCGCCCGGCGCGGCGGGGCAAGACCGGGACCGCCCCGCAGCAATGCGAGGCAGCGGCACGAGCACGCCACCCAGCACTCATCCGCAACGGAGCCTTCAATGACGCAGGTTCAGACGGCCCGCGGCCCGGTGGACGCCGCGCGCCTCGGCCGGGTCCTCATGCACGAGCACGTCTTCGTGCTGACCGCTGAGGTACAGCAGAACTACCCCGAGGAATGGGGGGACGAGGACGAGCGCGTGGCTGACGCCGTCCGCCGACTGAACGAGCTGCCGGCCGCGGGCATCGGCACGATCGTCGACGTCACCGTCATCGGGCAGGGCCGGGACATCCGCCGGATCAAGCGGATCGCCGACCAGGTTCCCGGGCTGAACATCGTCGTCGCCACCGGCGTCTACACGTTCGACGCCGTGCCGTTGTTCTTCTGGCAGCGGCCGCGCGAGGCGATGACCGAGTTCTTCGTCCGCGACATCACCGAGGGAATCCTGGACACCGGCGTCAAGGCCGGCATGCTCAAGTGCGCCGTGGACACCAAGGGGCTGACCGACGGCGTCGAACGGGTGCTCCGTGCGGTCGCCCGCGCCCACGTCGCGACCGGCGGCACCCCTATCACCATCCACACCCATGCCGCCGGCCAGCACGGGCCGGAGATCGTCCGGGTGCTCAAGGAGGAGGGCGCTGACCTCAGCCGGGTCGTCCTCGGCCACTCGGGCGACGCCGTCGACGCACCCGACTACCTCGCGGCGATGGCGGACACCGGGCTCACCCTGGGCATGGACCGCTTCGGCATCGACCACTTCGCCACCTTCCAGGAGCGCTCGGACCTGGTCGTCGAACTGTGCCGCCGCGGCCTCGCCGACCGCATGGTGCTGTCCCACGACACCTGCTGCTACATCGACTGGTTCGAGCCAGGCTCGCTCGACGACCTCAAACAGTGGCACTACCTGCACGTCAGCCAGG
>DAHWEX010000186.1 GCA_027326205.1 Actinomycetota bacterium | reverse complement strand
ACTTCCAGGCCGCCGCTGCGGCAGGCACGCTGCCCGCGTTCACGTTCCTCGAGCCGAGCTGGTCCTCCACCGGCAACAGCCAGCATCCCAACTACGACGTCGCGCTCGGCGAGCAGCTCATCCACGACACCTACGAGGCGCTGCGCTCGGGGCCCGGCTGGCCGCAGACCCTGTTCGTGCTCACCTACGACGAGCACGGCGGCTGCTACGACCACGTGCCGCCGCCGTGGGGCGCGACCCCGCCGGACAACTCGGCCGGGGAGTTCGGCTTCGGCTTCGACCGCTTCGGCGTGCGGGTCCCGACGCTGCTGATCTCCCCGCTGATCGCCCCGGGCACCGTCTACCGGGTGCCGGACGGGACCACCCCGCTCGACCACACGTCCGTGCTCAAGACGATCGAGCAGCGCTGGAGCCTGCCGCCGCTCACCGCCCGTGACGCGGCGGCCCCCGGCTTCGGCGACGTCCTCACGCTGGCCGCCCCGCGCACCGACGACGTCCTGGCCGGGGTCACCGTCCCGGTCTCCGGCAGCGCCGGACCGTCCGCGGGCCAGGTCTCCCACCTGGAGGCGATCCGCGAGGAGCTCTACGCCCGCTACGTGACGGCGCCCGCAGGACCGGGCGGACAGGGCGGCCCAGGCGCGCCGGGCGGGGCGGTCAGCGAGATCACGCCGGTCGTCCAGGACCCCGACCAGCGGCCGTCCTGACCCGGGTCACCCGTCCGCTTCCCGGCAGTCGGTGCGGTGCCGGGGGCCGCCGCGAATATGCTGACTGCACGATGCGGAAGGGTGACCCGGGTACCGAACGGATACCCGTTGAATGGGTGCTGATGAAGGCTGATACGGAGCAGATACGGATCCTGCTCGTCGAGGACGACGACGGCGACGCGTTTCTGATCGAGGAACTGCTCCGCGAGGCTCGCGCCGGGATCACGGTGCGGCGGGCCCGGCTGCTCGCCGAAGCCGGGAAGCTGATCGACGAGGCGACGTGCGTGCTGCTCGACCTCGACCTGCCGGATTCCCGCGGCCTGCACGGCCTGCGGCGGCTGCTGCTGCAGGAGCCGGACACGGCCATCGTGGTGCTGACCGGCCTGGCCGATGAGCACCTCGGCGAGGAGGCGGTCCGGGCCGGGGCGCAGGATTACCTGATCAAAGGCGACGTGACCGGGAAGCTGCTGCACCGGGTGATCAGGTACGCGGTGGAACGCCGCCGCTGGCACGAAGCGCAGCGCCAACTGCACGTCGCGCGGGTCAGCGCGCGGGAAAACGCCCGGCTGGAGCGCGGCCTGCTGCCGTCGGCGGTGCTTGACGACCCGCGGCTGAGCGTCGCGGCGCGGTACCGGGCCGGCGGCAAGCAGCGGCTACTCGGCGGAGACTTCTACGACGTGGTGCAGACCCCGGACGGCTGGGTGCACGCCCTGATCGGAGATGTCTGCGGGCACGGCCCCTCGGAGGCCGCGCTCGGCGTCTGCCTGCGGGTGGCCTGGCGGGCCCTGGTGCTGGCCGGCGAGCGGCCGGCCGACGTCTTGTCCGCCGTCCAGCTCGTCCTGCGGCACGAGCAGCAGGAAGAAGCCATGTTCGCCACCGTCTGCATGATGTCGGTCGCGCCTGGGCGGCGCACCGCGACCCTGCGGCTGGCCGGGCACCCGGCGCCGCTGCTGGTCACCCCGCACGGAATCGGCGAGCTCGCCGCCCCCCCGTGCCCGCCGCCCGGACTCAACGACGCGGGGAACTGGCCCGCACTGGACGTGAAACTCGGCGACCGCTGGTCGCTGCTGCTGTACACCGACGGGCTGGTCGAGGGGCGGATCAGCGGCAGCCCGTACCGCCTTGGCAGCGAGGGCCTGATGGGCCTGATGCGGGACGCGCTGGGCACCGCGCCGTTCGATCCCGGCCGGGTCGGCGACGAGGCGCTGCTGAACGGGCTGATCGACCAGGTGCGCCACCTGAACGGCGGCGACCTGAACGACGACGTCGCGCTGCTCGTGCTCGGCTGCTCGTGACCGGGACGCGGCCGTCCCGGCGGCGCCCGGGCCGGGCGCCGTGGCCGCTGCGCCGGATCATCGGCGCCGCGGTCCTGCTCATGACGGTGTTCTCGCTGGCCGCCGTGGCCGCCGGCGCGCTCGCCCTGGCGCACCTCGACGGCGAGCGGCAGCGGGTCGAGACCACGATCGACCCCGCGGCCCTGGCGGCGCAAGAGCTTTACAACGCGCTGCTGAACCAGGAGACCGGCGTGCGCGGGTATGCGCTGAGCGCCCAGCCCGGCTTCCTCATCCCCTACACCGAGGGCCTGGCCGACGAGGGCGCCGCGCTCGCCGTGCTGCGGCCGCTGCTGCCGCGGTTGCCGTCCGCCAGCGCCGTGAACCTCGCCCAGACGGTCAAGCAGGCGGACGACTGGCGCGCGCGCTACGCCGAGCCGACGATCCGCCAGATCCGGAGCAGCGGCAAGCCGGTCGTCAGCCCGGACATCCTGGCCGGCAAGGCGGAGTTCGACACCCTGCGCGGCCGGCTGGCGAACTTCGAGTCGGTTGTCTCCGGAGCCAGGATGCGGGCGCTGAACTCGCTGGACCAGGCCGCGACCGTGCTGCGCTTGGTCCTGCTCGCCATCGCGATCGGCCTGGCGGTGATCGTGGCGGCCTTGGCCGCCGTGCTGCTCGTCACCGCGATCCGGCCGGTGCACCTGCTCGCCGCCGAGGCCCGGCGGATCGCCGGCGGCGACTTCGGCCACGAGGTCGGCCGAACCGGGCCGCGGGAGATCCGCGAACTGGCCGCCGACGTGAACAGCATGCGGGAACGCATCCTGCGGGATCTGTCGGCGGTCCGCGGGGCGAACGAGTCGCTGGCCAGGTACGCCGCGGAACTCCAGCGCTCCAACGCGGAACTCGAGCAGTTCGCCTACGTCGCGTCGCACGACCTGCAGGAGCCGCTCAGGAAGGTGACCAGCTTCTGCCAGTTGCTGCAGCGCCGCTACGGCGGCCAGCTTGACGAGAAGGCCGACCAGTACATCGACTTCGCGGTGGACGGGGCCAAGCGGATGCAGGTGCTGATCAACGACCTGCTCGCGTTCAGCCGGGTGGGCCGGTCCGGTCCGGATCTCGGCCCGGTCGGCTGCGACGAGGCCCTCGCCGGGGCGAAAGCCAACCTGTCCGCCCAGATCGCCCAGGCCGGCGGCGTGATCGAAGCCGGGGCGCTCCCGGTGGTGCGCGCCCAGCTCACGCTCATGACCGTCGTCTTCCAGAACCTGCTCGGCAACGCGCTGAAATTCAGGGGCGACGCCCCGCCGCGTATCGTCGTCACCGCCGACCGCGACGGGGCGTACTGGTCGTTCTCCGTCACCGATAACGGAATCGGAATCGAGCCGCAGTATGCTGACCGCGTTTTCCTGATCTTCCAGCGCCTGCACGACCGGGCGGCGTACCCGGGTACCGGGATCGGCCTGGCCATGTGCCGGAAGATCATCGAGCACTTCGGCGGCCGGATCTGGCTCGACACCGCCGTCACGGACGGAGCCAGGTTCCGCTTCACCGTGCCCGCACTGCCCGACGACGAGGAAACCGATGGCTGAACGTGATGGTCTAACACCGGTCGATGTGCTCCTGGTGGAGGACGACGAAGGGGACATCCTCATGACCAAGGAGGCCTTCGAGTTCTACCGGATCCGCAACCGGCTGCACGTGGTAACGGACGGCGAGCAGGCTCTGCACTTCCTGCGCCGGACCGGTCCGTTCCCCGATGCCCCGCGGCCGGGCTTGATCATGCTCGACGTCAACCTGCCGCGCCTGTCCGGCCTTGAGGTGCTCGCGGAGCTGAAGCGGGACCCGGAACTGCTGCTGATCCCCGTGGTCATCCTCACCACCTCGCAGGCCGAGGAAGACATCCTGCGCAGCTACCGGCTGCACGCGAACGCCTACGTCACCAAGCCGGTGGACTTCGAGCAGTTCATCGCGGCGATCCGGCAGGTCGACGACTTCTTCCTGACCCTGGTCCAGTTGCCCCCGGACCCGGGCCGCTAGGCCGCCAGGCGTCCGGGCGGGCCGTCGCCGGAGCGCGGGGGAGCCCCGTCCGGCTGTCCCGCCCGCCCGGAACGACCGGGCCGTGCCGGGCCGGCGTGCCGGGCTGGCGTGATAGGGAATAGCAGAAAACAAGAACCGAAGGGACGTGGTGTCATGCGCGCGATCGTGGTGAACGAACTGGGCGGGCCCGAGGTCATGGTCGCCGCGGACCGGCCCGATCCTCATCCGGGCCCGGGCCAGGTGGCGGTCGAGGTCGCGGCGGCCGGCGTCAACTTCATCGACATCTACCGCCGCTCTGGCGTCTACCGGGTGCCGCTGCCGCACGTGCCGGGCAGCGAGGGGGCCGGGGTGGTCACCGCGGTGGGGGCGGGGGTCACCGGGTTCGCGGCCGGCGACCGCGTCGCGTGGGCCGACGGCCCGGGCAGCTACGCCGAGCGGGTGGCGGTCCCGGCACAGGTCCTGGTCCCGGTGCCCGGCGGCATCGACCTGAAGGTCGCCGCCGCCGCCATGCTCCAGGGGCTGACCGCGCACTACCTGTGCCGCAGCACGTTCCCCGTCACGGCGGGAACCGTCGCGGTGGTGCACGCGGCGGCCGGCGGCGCCGGGCTGCTGCTCACCCAGATGATCAAGCACGCCGGGGGAACGGTCGTCGGCACCACCTCCGCCCCGTGGAAGGCCGCCCTCGCCACGCAGGCGGGCGCCGACCACGTCACGACCTACGAGGAGTTCCCGCGGGTCGTCGCCGAGGTGACCGGCGGCCGCGGCGCGGACGTCGTCTTCGACGGCGTGGGGAAGGCGACGTTCGACGCGAGCCTGACGACCCTGCGCCCGCGCGGCATGATGGTGCTGTTCGGCGGGTCAAGCGGCCAGGTGCCGCCGTTCGACCTGCAGCGGCTGAACAGCGGCGGCTCCCTGTACGTCACCCGCCCGACCCTCGCCCACTACATCGCGGACCGCGCCGAGCTCGAATGGCGGGCCCGGGAGCTCTTCGGCTGGATCGCCGACGGCGAACTGAGCGTCCGCATCGGCGCCGAGTACCCGCTCGCCGACGCCCCGCGCGCCCATCAGGACCTGGCCTCCCGCACGACCACGGGCAAGCTCCTGCTCGTGCCGTGACCCGGCCGGGCCCGCCGCCGGCCCGGGCGCGCTGCCGGGCCTTCGCCGCCGGCCGCGGCGACTTAGCCGACACGCGTGTCGGCTAAGTCGCGGGGCCAGGGAGAACTTCGGGAATGTTCGCCACTAGTATCGGGGAGTCCATGGGGGAAAGCCGCGTGAGGAGCAGCCGTGACCTTGCTTGACCGCATCAACGGCCCGCAGGACCTCAAGGGCCTCAGCCAGGAGCAGTTGAACCTGCTCGCGGCGGAGATCCGCGACGTCCTGGTGGAAACGGTGACGAGAACCAGCGGCCACCTGGGCCCGAACCTCGGCGTGGTGGAGCTGACGATCGCGCTGCACCGCGTGTTCGATTCGCCCAAGGACAAGCTGATCTTCGACAACGGGCACCAGTCCTACGTGCACAAGCTGCTGACCGGCCGCTACCCGGCCTTCGGCACGCTGCGCCAGGCGGGCGGGCTGTCCGGCTACCCGTGCCGCGCGGAATCCGAGCACGACCTGGTGGAGAACAGCCACGCCTCCACGTCGCTGTCCTACGCCGACGGCATGGCCAAGGCGTACAAGCTGCGCGGCGAGCACGGCCGCCGGGTCGTCGCGGTGATCGGCGACGGCGCGCTGACCGGCGGCATGGCCTGGGAGGCGCTGAACAACATCGCCGTCGCCCGCGACTCCCGCCTGGTCATCGTCGTCAACGACAACGGCCGCTCCTACGCTCCGACGATCGGCGGGCTCGCCAGCCACCTCAGCGCGATCCGGGTGCACCAGCGCTACGAGCAGGTCCTCGACCTCATCAAGACCACGGTCACGTCCACGCCGATCGTGGGCAGCCCGCTGTTCGGCGCGCTGCACGGCGCGAAGAAGGGCCTGAAGGACTTCCTGCAGCCCCAGGTGCTCTTCGAGGACCTCGGCATCAAGTACATCGGCCCGGTAGACGGCCACAACGAAGAGATCGTCGAGCTCGCGCTGCGCCAGGCCAACGAGTACGGCGGCCCGGTGCTCGTCCACGTCATCACCCGCAAGGGCTTCGGCTACGCGCCCGCGGAGCAGAACGAGGAGGACCGGCTGCACCAGGTGCCCGGCACCGGCGGCAAGCCCGGGCCCGGGCCGGCTGACACCGTGCCGGGTCCGCCGAAGCCGGCCAAGCGCTCCTGGAGCGACGTGTACGGGGACGAGATGGTCGCGATCGGCGCCCGCCGCCCCGACGTGGTGGCCATCACCGCCGCCATGCTGCACCCGGTGGGCCTCGCCCCGTTCAAGGCCGCCTACCCGGACCGCGTCTACGACGTCGGGATCGCCGAGCAGCACGCGGTGACCATGGCGGCGGGCCTGGCGATGGCCGGGCTGCACCCGGTCGTGTCGATCTACGCGACGTTCCTGAACCGCGCCTTCGACCAGTTGCTGATGGACGTCGCCCTGCACCGGCTCCCGGTCACGGTCACGCTCGACCGGGCGGGCGTCACCGGCCCGGACGGCGCGAGCCACA
This sequence comes from Actinomycetota bacterium, assembly GCA_027326205.1. Taxonomy (GTDB): domain Bacteria; phylum Actinomycetota; class Actinomycetes; order Streptosporangiales; family Streptosporangiaceae; genus Trebonia. The sequence goes on along the minus strand of DAHWEX010000186.1, from coordinate 1,498 downwards.
ACGGCATGTGGGACGGCTCGATCCTGCAGGTCATCCCCGGCCTGCGGGTCGCCGCGCCGCGCGACGGCAGCCGCATCGCCGAACTGCTCGACGAGGCCGTCGAGGTCAGCGACGGCCCCACGGTCGTCCGCTGGCCCAAGGGCAACGTCGGACCCGAGGCCGAGGCCGTGGGCAAGCTCGGCCAGATGGACGTGCTGGCGGTACCGGGCCAGGACCTTGGCCGGGACGTGCTGCTGCTCGGCGCGGGCCCGATGGCGCTCACCTGCGTCGAGGTCGCCAGGCGCCTCGCCGACCACGGCATCGGCGTGACCGTCGTCGACCCGCGCTGGGTCAAGCCGGTGGACCAGGCCACGGTGCCGGCCGCGGCGCAGCACCGGCTCGTCGCCGTGGTCGAGGACAACGGCCGCGCCGGCGGCTTCGGCGACGCGGTGGCGCGGCTGCTGCGCGACCATGACATAGACGTCCCGGTCAAGACCTTCGGGCTCGCCCAGGAGTTCCTCGCCCACGGCACCCGGGACAGCATCCTCGACGCGGCCGGGCTGACGCCGCAGCATCTCGCGCGCCAGCTCACCGAGGCGGTCGCCCGGCGCACCCCGGAGGGCCGTACCGCGGCGGCGCTGCCGGAGACCGCGGATGACGCGCCGGCGAACGGGCCGTCGACGCAGGAGCGTCTCTCCGAGTAGCTTGATCACTATGTTGCGAGTTGCCGTGGTCGGGTCGGGCCCGGCCGGCCTGTATACCGCTGAGGCGCTAGTCAAGCAGGCCGCCCTGCTCCCGTCCCCGCTCACCATCCACGTCGATGTGAGCGACCGGCTGCCGACCCCGTACGGCCTGGTCCGCTACGGCGTGGCGCCGGACCACAAGTCGATCAAGTCGGTCGCCAACTACCTGCGGCGCGTGCTGGAGTCCCCGGGCGTCACGTTCGTCGGCGGCGTGCACTTCGGCACGCACGTCAGCCGGGAAGAGCTGCTGGGCGCCTACGACGCCGTCGTCTACGCCACCGGCGCGATGCGCGACCGCCGGCTGGGCATTCCCGGCGAGGACCTGCCGGGCAGCCACGCGGCGACCGACTTCGTCAACTGGTACTGCGGCCACCCCGACGTCGACCCAGGCGCGTTCGCACTCGACGCCGAGTCCGCCGCCGTCATCGGGGTCGGCAACGTCGCGGTGGACGTGGCCCGCATCCTGGCCCGCGACCCGGCCGAGCTAGAGCAGACCGACATCCCCGAGCCCGTGATGGCCGCGCTGCGCGCCTCGAAGATCCGCGAGGTGCACGTCATCGGCCGCCGGGGCCCGGCCCAGGCCAAGTTCACCACCAAGGAACTGCGCGAGCTCGGCGACCTGCCCGGCGTGCACGTGTCCGCGGACCCGGCCGAGCTCGACCTGGCCGGGGGCTACGACCGCTCCGGCGAGTCGGCGGCGCTCGCCGCGTCCGACCGGCGCGTCCGCGGCAACCTCGTGGCGATGGCAGGCTGGGGCGATGCCCCGTCCACCGTGC
>DAHWEX010000181.1 GCA_027326205.1 Actinomycetota bacterium | reverse complement strand
GCTTCCAGGTCGGGGCGCTCGCCCAGGGCGCGCATCTGCCGGACCTGCGCCCTGGCGGCCTTCCTGGTCAGGCCCGCCTTCGCCATCAGCCACGGCGTCGCGGAGGCGTACCCGTCGGCCTCGTGCCCCTTGACCGCGGCGAACCGGCGCAGCAACCGCACCCGGGCGCCGGCCAGCCTCGCCTGGACCTGCGACAGTGCGACCAGCGCCTCCCCGCAGCCCGGCCCGTCAAGGTCCCCGGCAGCCACGGAATTGAGGTAATCCAGGGACGCGGCAGCCAGCCGCAATGCCTCCGCCGCGCTCTGCGGCGGGATGCCAGCGGGCGAGGTGCCAGCGGACAACGTGTTGTCGAACGCCGTACCGTCGCACCTCGCGCCATCGACCCCTGCGTCGCTGGACAATGGGCTGCCGGACAACGTGCCACCCCGGACCGTTCGACCTGGTACATCGTCGTCGGCACACACCCGCACATCACCTCCCCCGGTCGCGCTCTATTTAGAATAGATGTTTTATCAAGATCAATTCAAGCAGGGATCTCATGATCTTTTTCGAATTGCCTTGCTGCAATGTTAAATTGGAACGAAAGCCGTATACCGGATTACTGCGGCGGGCGGGGCGGCGACGAGGGTGGCCCGTGCGGGCCGGGGGCGGTTGACGGGGGCCCGCACGGGGGTCTGTGGGTGCGGTTACTTCGCCGCGCGGAGCTTTTGCTCGATCTTGTCCTGGAGGACGTAAAGGTTCTCCTCGAGGGCGGGGTCTTCGAGGGCGGTGGGGTCGTTGAGCAGGACTTCCACGGCTAGCCATCTCGCCATGTCGTCGCGGTGCTCCCGGGCGTTGCGGAGGGACTGCTCCAGGATCTCGTTCACCGGGCCGCCTCCTGGCGGGGGGCGGGGGCCCAGGCGGCGGAGGCGCGGCGGATGAACTCGTCGTCGAGTCCGGCCAGGCGCTCGGTCAGCGCCTCGATCGTCTCCCGTACCCGCCTGCGCTCCGCCAGGAAATCGGGATCGCTCAGCGTGGTGAAGTCCTCGTCCATGGCCTCTCCTGCCCGGTGGCCCGGCCGCTCCGCCCGGGAGGAGCCCGACCTGCTCTTACTCGGATGTTGTCTGCCGTCGCCGTCGCCAGCCGGGTGAGGTAGTGATAGCTCGACCATGCACAGCTAAGGCGACTCTGGTGACCAATATGCAGCAATCCGTGATGAGCGGGCCAGGCGGTGTCACACTGGCCCTATGACTGACATTCCCGTTAACCCATTGACACACTTCGGCAAGCAGGTGAAGAAGGAGCGACTGGCGCGTGGCTGGTCGCTGCCGGAACTGGCCAAGCGAACCGGCATCGACGCCGGCCACTGGTCCCGCATCGAACGCGGCGAGCGGCCGCCGACCGAGAAGATCGCCAAGGCTTGCGACCGGGTTTTTCCGGAACGCAAGGGATGGTTTCTCGAATACTATGACGACAGCCGCCGTTGGGCGCCGCCCGGCTTCCGGTCGTGGACCGAGGAGGAGGACAAGGCCACGTCGCTGCGCGTTTGGTCACCGTCGACTATTGATGGCCTGCTGCAGACTGAGGACTACGCACGGGTTCAGTTGTCCGTACATCCCGACGTGACCGATGAGTTGATCAATCAACGCCTCGCTGGCCGCATGGCTCGCCAAGAGCGCTTGTTCACCCGAAACATTCCGACGTTGTTCCTGGTCGATCAGCTATCGCTGTATCGGCTCGCGGGCAGCCCGGAAGCCATGACCGCTCAGATGGAGCACCTGATTATGTTGGCTAGCCGCCCACGCGTCACCATCCAGGTGGTCCCAGCCGTGATGGTGCCGTCCGTTCAGCACGGATTCCTACTGACCGATGCCGCCGCATACGGGGAAACAAGCGTTAGCGG
>DAHWEX010000177.1 GCA_027326205.1 Actinomycetota bacterium | reverse complement strand
CGGTAGTACTCGCGCAGCCGGAGATCCGGGGCGCCGTCGGCGCACCAGTAGCGCTGCATGCCCGGCATGACAAACCGGTTGCGCAGCCGCAGGCCGCGAACCGTCAGCGGCCGCAGCAGCGGCGTGATGTCATAGTCGGCGGTCGGCGCCGCCGCCTCTTCGAACCCGGTCACGCGCGTTCCCCCTCCGTGCCCGTCGGCGCGCTTTCCGCTATCCGCTATTTCCGACGATGGCCTGCCGCGAGCGTAACCCGGGCCTTTACCGGGTAACAGGCCGCCCGGCACAATTACCTGGCGCCAGGAATTGGATGAGCGCACAATGGCACCCTGGCCCCGTTCGGATAACTCATTTTTATGCCGGGAATTGATGCGGTTTCTACGGGTGCGCGGACCACGGGCCGCACGCGCGGCCGCGCCGCCCGGAAGGTGGTCATGGCTATTGGCGGCGCCGGCCGCGACCGCCTAAGATCCGCGCTATGAAGGTCACCGTCGACGCGGCCGCGTGCGAGGCCAACGCCATCTGCGCGAGCCTGGTCCCGCAGGTTTTCTCCATGCACGAGGACGCGGACGGCGGGGACGTCCTGGCGATCGCCGGCGACGGCGAGGTCCCCGCCGGCCTCGCCGGCGCCGTCCGCGACGCCGTCGACCGCTGCCCCAAGATGGCGCTCGTCCTCCGCGAGTAACAGGCCAAAGGGACCACCGAACGGCCGTCCGCGCGGCCCCGCGCGTCCGCCGGAGTTCGCCGGCGCGGGGTACTACAGTGGTCCGGGTGGACCAGACTCTCGCGCTCCGGCCGTTCCCCTTCAGCGGTGACGGGGTCACCGCCGTCGTCACGACCCGGCACGGCGGGGTGAGCACGGGCAGCTACGCGAGCCTCAACCTCGGGGACCACGTCGGCGACGACCACGAGGCCGTGCTCGAGAACCGGCGGCGGCTCGCCGCGGCGCTCGGCGTCGGCCGGCTGACCGTGCCCGACCAGCAGCACGGGGACCGGGTGGCCGCCGTCGGCGCGGCGCTCGCCGGGCGCGGTCACGACGGGGTCGCGGACTCCGTCGCCGCGTTCCCCGCGATCGACGCGCTGATCACGAACCGGCCGGGGACCGCCCTGACGATCATGGTGGCCGACTGCGCGCCGGTGGTGCTGTTCGACCCCGCCCGCGGGGCGATCGGGGTCGCCCACTGCGGCCGGGGCGGCACCGTGCTCGGCGTGCTGCGCAAGACGGTCGAGGCGATGACCGCCGCCTTCGGCTCCGCCCCCGGCGACCTGCTGGCCGGCATCGGCCCGGCGATCGGCCCGGCGAGCTACGAGATCGGCGACGCCCAGGCCGCTGACGTGACCGCCGCGTTCGGCCCCGACGCCGGCCTGCTGACCCCGACCAGGCCGGGACACTGCACCCTGGACGTGGTCGGCGGCCTGCGCATCCAGCTTCGCGCCGCGGGCGTCAAGGACGACAACGTCCACGACATGGCCACCGACACCAAGACGTCCACCGGCACGTTCTTCTCCGACCGCGCGGCCCGCCCGTGCGGCCGCTTCATGATCGCCGCGGTCTTGGCGGACTAGGGCTCTGGCTGCTCAAGCTCGAGCCCCAGGGTCTGCTCGTCCGTTAGGTCGAGGCCGCTCAGGCCGAGCAGAATCCCCGCGCTCTCGTCGATGTTGCCCGTACTGGACGTCTGGCGACGCATGGCGAGCGCCTCGTTCGCGGCCCTGATCGCCTCTTCGAGGGCGATCTCGGAATTCGGCGCCAGGTCGTACAAGACCATGTAGTAGCCGGTCATCCCGATCCCGTGGAGTGCGGCCGCGGTGATCGGGTTCGGGCCGTCGTAGTAATGCTTCCGGAACCTGCTCGCCGTCCGGTAGACCTCCATGGCCTCGCGCAGGTAAGCGGAGGCGGTGTTCGGGGCAGTCGCCGTGAATTCCCTCGCCAGGGTTACCCGGATCCCGGCCCGGTAGAAGTACGCCCGGTCTACCGACGGGTCATCGTCACCCGCGATGGCGCGCCGTCGCAGCCAGGCTGTCTCGAACAGTTCCAGCACGGCTTGCAGTTCTTCGATCCGCGCTACCGGGTCCGTGATAGACCGGGCGGCACGCATGCGGAGCAGCGCGAGCAGGGTCTCGTCCGTGGCGATTGCCGCCTGATCGGCTGGCGTACGCGGCGCGGTAGCGTGCGGCACCTCCTCAGCGGCAGCTTGGATTCGGGCCGGCGCGGATTGCTGCGACGCGGCCGGTGAACGGCGGTGCCTCGGCCTCGGCAACGGAATGTCGCCGCAAGCCCACTGCCGTACTGCGATGTCGACTAGGTGGGCGTGCTCGTACTTGCCGCAGGTAAGTCTCGCTAGCGCAAGCTTCTCGCTGTCGCTCAGGGCTTGATGAGCTTCATCGGCGGCCGCGGCCGTAGGGTCGAGGAAAAGCATGTCCTCATCCGCGATGAGCAGTTCGATGTCCCCGATCCGGAAGACACCGTCCGTTCCGGTCGGTTCGGTGCCCGAGGGCAGGATCGGCTGGGCGATCCGGTGCTTCGCTTTCAAGGGGCCGTCCGGTGCGCTGGTGCCAAGCCGGATAGCGACGAGCACATGAGCCGCGTTCTCGCCGCGGAGCATGACGAGGAACGTGTCCAGGCGTTCATTCAGGCACAGCCCCGCGAGCAGCAGGCACAGATCAACGCAGGTGCCCGCCGCTCGAGGCCGAGGAGTCAGCAGCCATTCCGGGTCGCGGATCACCTGCCCCACGCCGGGACTCCAGGGGGGATCCGCGTAGGCGATACGTTCGGCCACCAGAAGTTCCCAGAGAACCTCGGCGGTCCGCCGGTCGCGGGCCGGGCCGGACAGCCCCGCGCGCAGCGCGTCACGACGGTGCCCGGGTCCGAAGCCCAGCTCATCCACCAGTTGCGGCGTCACGTAGCGGCTGATCTGGCTGTAGCCGTCCTGGTCGGTGCGTGATGCGTTCGGGGTCAGCAGCCAGTCAGGCCAGGAGCCGTCGTCGTTGAGCCCGTCC
>DAHWEX010000149.1 GCA_027326205.1 Actinomycetota bacterium | reverse complement strand
ACGGCGATCTTCGCCAACTCCGCGCTGACCGGGGCGTCGGCGCGGGCGAGGAGTCCTGCTGCTGGTGATAGTGGATCGTTACGAGGCCCCCGCGCCTCCTAACGATCCACTATCAGGCGGACGCTGAATAACCCTCCATGTAAAGTTTTCGTTCGATGTAAACTAAATCTGTCCTGAAGGTGATTTATTTACATGCTGCGAAAAGTTTACATGATAATCGCGGGTGGGTAATTGGCAATGCGGAGCATCCGTCACGCGAGTCACGGCGGTTACAGAAACTGAAGTCCTGGGACTGGCCGCGAGGACCCGCGTCGGCCCGGCGTCATCGAGGACCCCGGCGATTCAAACTCTGTAGTTCCGACAGGACGGTATCCACCCGACGTACCGCTGATAATCAGGGCGCCGCGGGTCCATCGCGCGCTGGGCGGGGTCCTCGAAGCCGAGCAGCGGCCGGAAATCCTTGATCCGCAAGGCGTTACGGACATACTGCAGCCCAGTCACTTATCCAGGTCGAAGTTGCTACACCGCGATCCAGTGCCAGGTACTGCCCGGATCGGTGTTCTCGCACTCGATGGCCTTGCCGTCGCCCGCAACGCCGGTCTCGCCGTGCTCGGCGGCGGAGCAGAATTCCCCCGGCTCGTAGCAGTTGCCGCCGGAGGTCTTGGGGTAGCAGCCCGACGGCGCTGACGGCGATGGTGGGGGCGCTGACGACGGTGGCGGCGCCTGGGTGGTGGGTGCGGGCGCAGGAGCGGCATGGCCGGTGACCGTGAGCTTGGATACCGGGTGGATCTCCAGCCAGCCGTGGTCGGCGTCCAGCACGTAGGACCCGCTGACGGTGACCTCATCGCCTGTCGAGGGAACGGTCACATTCCAGGAGAAGCCGTGGCAGGCGGCCACCGCGTCGGCCTGGGTGACGGCGCCCTTGCAGATCTCTTCCAGTACCAGGTCACCGCGCTCGTAGGCGCGGTTGCCCGCGTTGACCAGGGACGGGCTCGTGCGCAGCAGGATGTGCAGGTCGCCGTCCGGCTCCCAGTGCACCTCCTCCACCGTTCCGCTCACCGTCTTGCAGTTGCTGATGACGTGCGGCCGGTAGGGGTGGTAGACGTGCTTCCACAGCGAGGGGTCGCAGGCCGGACTGAGGCGCGCCGGGACCGGCGCCGACTTCGACGGGGAACGCGCCGGGACCGGCGCCGACTTCGACGGGGAAGAGGACGCCGATGTCGTGGCCGGGGCGGCAGCAGCCGAGGTAGCGGGCGCTGCCGTGATCGGGGCAGCGGAATAAGATGCCGTGCTTTCACCCGAGCACGCCGCGACGGTCCCGCTGACCATGAACCACACCGTCGCTACTGCCAGGAAGCCGGCCCGGACGGGGCGTCGGCGGTACCACCGGGGCGCTGGCCTGACCGGGTCCATTGACGCGGGCCTCCTTAGCTGGGCTTGCGGCTGCGCCTGGTTGGCCTCCGGGCAACTGAAACGGGTTTTCCACGCGGATCCCAGGTTAATCCCGGCCGGCGTTGAGATCCTCCGAATACACGACCCAAAGGTCGCGCGAACCGGTAGGCACCAGCCGGGGCCGGCGCTGCCCGCAGGCGTTGGCCCCGGCTCTGTCATGCCCCTGTATTCCTGCGCCCCTTGGGGGGACCCTAGACCCGGGCAGCGCAACGCTCCGGTACGTCCAGGTGGCGAACAGGATCTGAGGATTCTCCCGAACGGATCGTTGCTCCGCCCGGCACCCATCACTCGGCCGCCCGGCCCGAAGCCGGCCCGGCGCCGCAGCAGGCGCCCTCACCCGCAGGCCGCCCCGCAGGCTGCATCGCGCCCGCGGGGCGCCCTGCCTGCTTTTTGGTGCGCCCTTGCCTGCCCGGGCTTTGGCTTGTGCCGGCGGGCACGGCGGCGGCTCAGGCGCGTCCGGTGGCCGCCCAGGCGACAGCGGTGATCTCTACGGTGCCCGCGGGCAGCAGGTGCCGGCAACGCTCGCGAAGCGCGGCCCGGCGGCCGGGGGCCAGGGACGCCACGTAGTCTCCAGCCGGGCCGACGCCGAGTGTGAACGGCTGCCACCAGTCATCGAAGCTGGCGTGGCGGACGCGGACGGTCAGCGTGGTTACCTGCGTGTCATCCAGCCCGGCCTGCGTGAACAAGCTGGCCAGGTGACCTTCGCGGACGCCGGCGAGGCCCGATTCGCCGGCGTCGGCCGGATCCAGCTCGCGCACAGCGGACCAGAACGCGTCCAGCGGCCCGCGGCCGCCCGCGTGATCCCACACGCAAGCCGCGACCGTCCCGCCCGGCCGGGTTACCCGGCGCATCTCCCGCAGGCCCAGCACCGGGTCAGCCATGAAATGGACGACCAGTTGCGCCAGCGTGACGCCGAAGGTGCCGTCGGGGAACGGCAGCCGCTCGGCCGCCGACTGCCGGACATCTGCTCCAGGCAGCCGGTCCCGCACGGCGGCGGCGAACGACCCCGACGGTTCCACGGCGCTGACCAGCTCCGCGCCGACCCGGTTCACCAGCTCGGCGGTCAGCGCGCCCGGCCCGCATCCCACATCCAGCACCCGCTGGCCGTGACGGACCCCGGCCAGGTCAGCGAACCGCGCTGCCAGCGGCTCAGAGTACTGCCCCATGAACCGCGTGTACGCGCCGGGACTGACATCAAAGCTCACCCGCCTGAACCTACCAGCCGCCGGAAAGCCGGCAACGTGCCCTCTCCGGGCGGCCACTCAGTCCCGATGCCCGACGGCAGCCTGGCTGCGCGGGCTCAAGATACGGGACCTGCGGCGCACCGATCGTCAAGCCGCCGACAAAATCGAGGCCGCCGTTGACGTGCTCGCCGAGTACGGGCCGACGCTGGGAAGGCCCCTCGACGGCACCTTGACGGGCTCGAAGCTCGCGAACCCGAAGGAACTGCGGCGCCGCCAGACGAACATCCGGGTCTTGTTCGTCTTCGCCCCGGGGCGGTCGGCCATCTTGCTGGCCGCAGGCGACAAGACGGGCCAATGCCCGCGGTTCGATAGGACCTCGGGATGCGCGTATAAGGTGTGCTTCGGGGCGTCAGACTGCCACCGCGCTGTGCGGAAACCCCCTCACCGCCGGGGGTTCCGGCGACCCTGCTGCCGGGGAGGCCCATCAGATGACCAGCGACGAGGGACCAGTGCCAGACGGCGACGCGGCCATTGCCGGCCGGGCGGGGCCGCTGCCGTTTGACACTTCCGTGGCGCATCAGGCCCGGATCTACAATTACGTGCTCGGCGGCAAAGACAACTACGTGGCCGACCGGGCTGCCGCCGAGGCGTGGATGAAGGTCTACCCCCAGCTTACGTTCGACATGCGGGCAAACCGGGCATTCCTCGGGCGGGTTGTCCGCTACCTGGCCCAGGAGGCGGGCATCCGGCAGTTCCTCGACATCGGCACCGGCATCCCGGCCGCCGGCAACACCCACGAGATCGCTCAGGAGGTTGCGCCCGAGTCCCGGGTCGTTTACGTGGACTACGACCGGGTCGTGCTGGCGCATGCCCGCGCCCTGCTGACCAGCCACGCGGCTGGCGGCATCGAGTACATCGACGCCGACCTGCGCGACACCGGCACCATCCTCGACCGGGCACGGCAGGTCCTCGACTTCACCAGGCCAGTGGCGGTAACGCTGCTCGCCATCCTGCACGCGGTCCCCGAAGCCGATGATCCGTACGCGGTCGTGAAGACCCTGCTCGACGCCGTGCCGTCCGGCAGTTACCTCGCACTGTCCCATCTCGCGGCCGACCGCCTTGCCGGCGAGACGAAGGACGCGCTTTCCGGCGTCGCCGAACGGATGGTGCGGCAGCAGATCACGTACCGCAACCGAGAGCAGATAGCGCGGTTCTTCGAAGGCACCGACCTCGTTGATCCCGGAATCGTCCCGGTTGAGGAATGGCGGCCAGATCCCGGCACGGCCGCACCTGGCCATTCGGCCGTATGGTGCGCCGTAGGGCGAAAGGCGCCACGGAACTGAGGCTAACGCCGTCGCGGTGATGCTCGACTCTGCGGCGCCGTGGCGCGCGAGTGCCGGTGCTGGCACAGTGGCTCATCGACCCGGGAATCGCAGCATCATTTGAGGCCGCCGGGCACATCAGACGATGACTGGGGCCGTACTACTTAACTTAACCGTCCACAAGTAGGCAGGAAGGTTGACAAAGCGCGTGGCCTGGTAGCGGTGCCGACCAGGGAGGGCGGCCTCAGCTTCATCGAGGAACGACAGCGTCCGGCAAGAGCCTGTTAACGCTTTCGGCCTACGGCCGCCCAGCCGGCGGACTTGCCCTCGTCGCTCGTGCCGGCGTCCGGGCGCCACTCCTCGACCCGCACGAGCCCGGGCGCTATCAGGTCCGTACCCTCGAAGAACCGCGCCACCTGCTCGCGGCTGCGCCAGATGATCTGCTGCTGCATCCTGCCTCCCCACGCGCCTTTCAGGCTGTCTTCCCTTTCCTGGCCGATGAGATCGGACCCCGCGTGGGAGATGGCGAGGTAGCTTCCGGACGGCACGGAAGCCATCAGCTTGGCCACGATCGCGTGCGG
>DAHWEX010000142.1 GCA_027326205.1 Actinomycetota bacterium | reverse complement strand
GGGCGCGGGCGGCGGCGGCCACGCGATCTGGGGGCCAGAACTCCTGCCTGGCCTGGTCGTAGGGGATCCGGTCGGACCCGGCCCGGACGGCCGTGACGCCGTGGCCGGCCAGCCCTGCGGCGACGGCGTCGAGGTAGGGCGGCAGGCTGCCGCCGGCGTGGACGGGGCCGAGGATGAGGACGCGCACCGGCTACGCCGCCTTCCTGCCCTCGCGCAGCGCCTGGTAGACGCCGATGGTGGCTGTGGCCGTGGCGTCCCAGTCGATCGCGGCCGGGAGCGTCCCTCCCGGCGCGGGGCCGCCGGCGAGGATGGCGCGCAGGTCGCCGGAGTCGCGGTAGGTGCACCCGCCGCCGGCGGCTAGCAGTTCCGGGGCGGTGCCGCGGAACCTGTCGCGGTCGGCGCCGTTGGCCGTCACGGCCGGCCGGGGGATCGCGTAGGCGGACGTGAGGTCGCCGGCGGCGAACCCGCTGACGGCCAGGATGGCGTCGGCCGCGTGCACCAGCTCCCGCTCGGCGGCGACTAGCGGCAGGCCGGCGCGCATGGTCACGGCCGACAGGTCGCCCCGGACCACGACGGGTGACCGCCCGGCGCGCGGCAGGCGGGCGTAGTGCAGGGTCTCGGCCTCCCAGGAGGACGACTCGGCGATGTCCGGGGCCAGGGACGCCAGGGCTTCGGCCACGGCCTGCCGGTGGCGCTCCATGTCCCCGGTGCGGGGCAGCGGGACCACGCTGATCTCTTCCAGCTCCAGCGGGCTGGGAGTGCGCTGGGTGATCAGGGTGACTTCGTGGCCGGCGGCTCGCAGCCGCGGCGCGAGCGCCCGGTAGAGGGTGCCGATGCCGCCGCGGGTGACGGCGTGCAGGTCGCGGTGGACCAGGGCGATGCGCATGCCGGTCACCGCCGGGCGTGGGCGTGCAGGCGCTCGCGGAGCGCCTGCCACTGGGGCCGCAGGAGTGCCAGGCGGCTGGCGCGGAGCTCGCTTTCGCTGTCGGGGAGCTCGGCGTGGATGCGCAGCTCGCGCGTCAGCGCCATCGCCTGGTTGACCAGGAACGCCGGCCAGATCCCCGCCCCGGCCGCCAGGTTCTCGATGCGGTCCTGGGCGCCGGGGGTGCCGGCGAGCAGGGTGTGCAGCATGGCCAGGTCGAAGCCGGGCAGGAACAGGCCGGTGAACTCGAAGTCCAGCAGCGCGCACCCGCCGCCGGGGGTGAGCAGCAGGTTGGACGGCAGCGGGTCGCCGTGGTTCGGCTGCCCCGACGGCGGCAGCCCGGCCAGCAGGGCGCGCAGGGCGGTCGCGTCGCCGTCGTCGAGGAACCCGGCGCCGTGGTAGCGGCTGATGCGGTCCCCGTAGTCGAATACCGGGGCCAGCGCCCCCTGCGGCGGGGCCCAGCGGGCGAGCGCGGTGACGGCGTTGAGGACCGAGTCCAGGGCGGCCGGGTGCAGCGGGCGGGCGGGGTACCGCTCGGGGTCGGCCACGTGGCCGGGCACGTGCTCCAGGACCAGGACGGCGTGCCCGTCGGTGTGCACGAGCCGCGGCACCCGGGCCGGCGGGGGCGCCTGAGTGAATGCGCGGTAGACGCTGATCTCGCGGGCGAGCTTCCGCGCCCAGAACTCCTCGCTGGTGCACAGCGCCTTGATCACGACCGTCCGGCCGTCGCGGTGGCCGAGGGCGAGCAGGGACTTCCCGGTGGCGCGCAGCACCTTGTCGGGGACGGCGCCGCCGAGGTCGGCGCCGTCCAGGTCACGCAGCGTGCCGGTCATCGCGGGGTTCTCCTCTCACGGCCAGCGCTATCAGGTCCGGCAGGCTGGCCTCGGCGCCGGGGTGGTGCCAGGCGTGCTCCAGGGCCTGGACCGTGCGGAGGTAGTAGTGCGGGCGACGATGCGGCCGGTGAGCGGTGCCATGACCGCGAGCGGCACGAACAGGGGCAGCAGCATGGCGCCGGCGGCCAGGGCGTCACGGTGCCGGACGTCCTGAAGGTACAGGGTGAGCACGAAGACCGCGCCGATCCCCACGAAGTTCATCGCCGCGGCCACGCCGTTGGAGACGACGAACGGCAAGTGCCGCAGCAGGTCGAGCGGGAACACGGGCGCCGGCGCCTGCTGCTCGCGCGCCAGGAACCCGGCCGCGGCAAGGACGCACAAGTGAGCCGTTCACCGACCTCCGCCGTGCTGACGCCGGGACCTTCCGGCATACCGGTTACACGCGGCTTGTGAGGCGACCTCCTGTCAATGCGGGCTGACAAGCCGTTCCTGACTCCGACCATAGGTAGCTGACGGTTCGGTCGGAACCGAACCGTGCCTGCCGTGGCGAGTAGCGCGCAGCAGGATCTCCCCTGTAAATGACAAGCAAGTGATCGCGACACTGCGCTCCATGGCACCGGACTACTTCATCACCGCGAATTACCTGCAGATATTCGAGGCTGCGACCGCAAGGTAGGCGGCGGTGATCCAGCTCAGCCGCTCCACAAGCCCGTCGATCATCTCGGTCTTGCGGACGCGGACGGGTACATCTTCATCGCCCGGCCCCGCCACCCGGCCACGATCCTCTCCGGCACCCCAGCAAACAGACCGTCCGGCAACCCGAGTGCCTTCACCCGCCCCGGCTTGGCGATCTCCGCCAGCTGCGTCTCCAGCGTCAGCGGCTAGTGTCCGCCTTCCGCACGGGGCCTGCCGCGCAGGCGCCGACCCCGCCGGCGGGGCCCGGGGCTCAGGGGTAAGCGGCGGGGGGCGTCCCCGGAGCGGCGCTT
>DAHWEX010000119.1 GCA_027326205.1 Actinomycetota bacterium | reverse complement strand
GCCCAGGCGATCGCGCTCGCGTAGCCCATCTGGAATTCCACGAAGCCCTTCTCGTACAGGTACATCACCACCGACTCGGTGTCGAAGATCGGGCCGCCGCCGGTCATCGCGAAGACCAGGTCGAACAGCTGCAGGCCGGTGACGGTCGCGACGAGGGTGGTGAACAGGATCGCCGGGCGCAGGCCCGGCAGGGTGACGTAGCGGAACCGCTGCCAGCCGCCTGCCCCGTCGAGCTTGGCCGCCTCGTACAGGTGGGCGGGGACCTGCTGCATGCTGGCCAGGAGCACGATCATCGTGAACCCGACGTTCTTCCAGATGCCGACCGCGATCACCGTCGGCAGCGCCAGCGCGGTCGACTGCAGCCAGTCGGGCGCCGCGACGCCGACGTCGGCGAGCCAGGCGTTGACCAGGCCGACCTGCGGGTCGAGCAGGAACTTCCAGATGATCCCGACCACGACGAGCGAGGCGATGTACGGGAAGAAGTACGCCGTGCGCAGCAGGGAGGTGTACCAGGTGGTGCGGCGCAGCCGGGACGCGATCGCCAGGCCGAGCGCGACCTGCCCGGCGGTTACCCCCGCGGTGTAGATCAGCGTCACCCGCAGCGCGTTCCAGAACCGCGGGTCGTGCAGCATCGTGGTGTAGTTGCCGAGACCGACCCACGGGTGGACCGCCGCCCCGATCGTCCAGTCGTGCAGGCTCATCCAACCGGACTGCAGGATCGGCTCGGCGATGAACACCGCGATCAGGACGGCACTGGGCGCGATGAACAGGTAGGCGCTGTTGAACCGGGGCCGGCCGCGCGGCCCGCGGCGGCGCGGCCGGCCGGGTTCCAGCGGGTGCTCCGGTACCGCCAGCCGCCCAGATGCGATATCAGCGCGGGTGGTTCTCATTGCCTCAGCTCGTCTTGCAGCCGGTCAGCGCGTTGATCTGCTTGGCCGCGGCGTCGGCCGCGGACTGGACATCTGCGCCGCGCTCGATCGACTGGATGAACGGCACGTACACGTCCGAGTCGATCTGCGTCGCGTTCGGCTGCCCGGCCAGGTAGAGCTTCGCGTACGGGAGCGCCTTGGCGAAGGTGGCCACGGTCGCGTTGCTGTCGACCGCGCTGCCGAGGTCGGTGCGGGCCGGCGGGAAGCCGGAGATCTGCGAGAACTTCGTCTGCGCGGTCTTGCTGGTGTACCAGGCCAGGAACTCCTCGGCCTGGGCCGGGTACTTCGTGGTCCGCTCGACCATCAGCGGCACGGTCGAGGCCAGGGTGACCGGGCCGGCCGAGCCCACGGGCACCTCGGCGATCCCGAGGTCGATGCCGTCGGACACGTAGCCCGGGGCCGCCCACGGGCCGTTGATCTCCATGGCGGCCTTCCGCGACGCGAACAGCGTGTCAGCGTCCGCGCCGGCCTGGCCGACCGGGCTGATGTGATCGTTCTTGACCAGGTCCGCCCAGGTGGTCAGCGCGTTCACGCTGGCCGCGTCGTTGATCGTGGCGCAGTTGTTCGCGCCGATGATGTCGCCGCCGCCCATCCACTGCAGGATCGGCCACATCTGGATGGTGTTGTTGTCGGCCAGCGACAGGCCGTACTGCGAGGGCGTGCTGCCGCCGGTCGTCAGCTTCTTGGCGTCGGCGATGAACGCGGCCTCGGTGGCCGGCGGCGCGGTGATGCCCGCCTTCGCGAACATCGTCTTGTTGTAGTACAGCACCAGCGTGGCCATGTTGGCCGGCACCGCGTAGAGCTTGCCGTTCACCGTGAAGGCGGACTTCACCGACGCCGGGAACGCGCTCGAGTCGATCTGGCTGGCGCCGGCGCCCACCGCCGAGTCCAGCGGCAGCACCGAGTTGGTCTTGATGTAGTTGAAGATCGAGCCCGGGTCCGAGCTCGGCGTCGCCAGGTCGGGTCCCTGCCCGGTGGCCCATTCGGCGGGCAGCTTCTGCCCGACCGTGGCCCACGGCTCGGCCGTCATCGTGACCTGGATGTCCGGGTGGCTGGCGTTGAATTCCTTGATCAGCGTCTGGTAGTACGGCAGGTCCGGGCCGGTGAGGCCGGTGAGCATGCTCAGGTGCACGACTCCGTTACCGGATCCGCCCGACGTGCCGGAACTGCCCGAGCTCGAGCAGCCTGCGATCGCAAGCGCCCCGGCCGCCAGTGCCGCAGCCACCGCTGTGCTGCGACGATACAGAGATCTCATTTCTTTCTCTCCTCTTCGAGGGTGACCGCGCCGGCGGCTGAGCACGTCGGAGCGGGGCTGAGGGTGAGGCATCAGTCAGCCCGCATGGGGGCCGCACGACTCACGCAGCACCAAGCGGGTGGGCACCACGGACTGGGCCGGCTCGGGAGCCGTCCCGTCGAGCAGCCGGAACAGTTGCGCCGCCGCCAGGCGGCCCATGTCCTCGGCGGGCACGTGCACCGTGGTCAGCCCGGGCGTGGTGAGCCGGGACACGCCGAAGTCGTCGTAGCCGGCCAGCGCCACGTCCTCGGGGACCCGCAGGCCGCGGGCGCGGATCTCGAGCAGGGCCCCGTAGGCCATCTCGTCGTTCGCCGCGAAGATGGCCTGCACGTCGGTCATGCTGTCGAGGATCTGCCGGGCGGCCGCGCGGCCGGACTCCTCGCTGAAGTCGCCGATGGCCAGCGAGTGCGTGCACGCCCGGCCGGAGCGCGCCAGCCCGGCGCGGAAGCCCTCGTAGCGGTCGACCGGCTGCTGGTGATCGAGCGGGCCGCTGATGTGCGCGATGCGGGTCAGTCCGTGCTCCTCGACGAGGTGGCGGGTGATCTGCTCGGCGCCCGCCACGTCGTCAACCCCGACGGAAACCGCCTGGGGCAGGTGCGGGAAGCGCCCGATGAGCACGACGGGCAGCGCGGCCTCGGCCATCCGCTTGACGTTGGGGTCGTTGATCGACGCCGAGGCGACGATGGCGCCCGACGCGGCCCGGGAGCGCAGCACCCGCTCGTACGCGGCGACCCCGTGCGACTCATCGGGGTTGGTCGACACCATCAGCGCCACGTCGCGCGCGTTGGCCTCGGCGGTGACCCCGACCAGCAGGTGCATGAAGTACAGGTGGCCGAAGACGTGCTGGCCGGTGTTGGGCACCACCACGGCGATCGACGACGACCGGCCCGCGCGCAGCGCCCTCCCGGCGGAGTTCGGCACGTAGCCCAGGCGGGCCGCCGCCGCGCGCACCGCGTCCTTCGTCGGCTGCCCGATGCGCGGGTGATCGGCCAGCGCCATCGACACCGCGCTCTGCGAGATGCCGACCTCGGCGGCGACGTCCCGCAGCGTCACCGCGCGACCCGGCGCCCGGGGCGCCGCGGGCCCCGCCCCGCTCCGCCGTGAGGGCGCCGCCGCCAGCGGAACCACGTCACCGCCCTCCGGCTGCTTCCCGGTGACTGCCAAGGTCGCGCCCCCTTGCCTTCGTTCACGTCGTTAGCTGAAACGTTAAAGCAGGCAAAAGAAAAAGCTAAGGCATGCTTAAAGTGGTGGTGTCGCAGAAGCTCGCCCGTTTGCTCTAACGTTTAAGCAGGAGTGTGACCGACGTTCGCTACGGCGTCAAGACCTTGTTACCGACTCGTTTCAGACCGAGCCGTGCCGCCTCCTGCGCCCCGCGGCGGCCAGTGCCCGGCCCCGCGTGCTGTCCTCGCCGTACGACTCGCGCTGCGGGCGCCCGCCAGCGGACCGCACGGCGTCCGTGACCCACGCGACCAACAGGCAGACCCCGATGAACAGCGCCCCCACGATTACCGCCAGGATCGCCGCGATCGCGGCCACGATGCCCGCCATGCTCAGCATGCCAGTCGCCCCTGTCCCTCCCCTGCAACCATGCAACGACACTACTGTGGACGTTCTACATTGGCGTAGATTCTGGCAAAACCCGGCGTCATCGCCTACGTTAGCCAAGGCAGCGGGGAAGCCTTCGCCGAGCATCCCGGCAGCGGCATGTCCCGGCCAACCCGGAAAATCCTTCTACCGAACGGTCCCCGCTGACCGTGGCGGCGTCCCGGAAAAGCGCACGCGCCGCGGCCGGCGGCTCCACCGCCTCCGCTCAGTTCGGGTAGGCCCTGGCGCTGGCCGCGGCCAGCGCGGTGCCCGGCGCCTCCTTGGCGTGCCGGACAGCCAGGACCGACACCACGCCGGCGGCCGCGAACGCGAGGATGCCCCCGGTGATTTCCAGCGAGATCCAGCTAGCCATGGGTACCGTCTCCTTGTCTGCCGGCCCGTCTCCACGGGCCACTGCGCTTTCATGACCTAGAACAAGCGCAGCCTGAGCCGGTCGACCGAGCAGGCTCAGCCCCGGCTCTGCATCTGAAGGTTTCTTCTGCGCAAGCTCAGCAAGCGCGGCCGGCGCCGGCCGGGGCAACTCGGCCATGTGGGCCGGGGGCGGCCGCGAGCCCTAGCGGCCCCTGGCACGGGCCTCATCAAGCGTCAACTGGTGCCCTGGACGCGGATAACTCGCCGTTGCTATTGACGTTAGGGCAGCGCCGCTGGGAATCTGCGGACGGGGGGATGCGATGGACGACGACTGGCGACTCGACGCCACCAGGCGGACGAAGGCCGCGCAGGTCGATGCCGCCGTGCCCAACGCGGCGCGGGTGGCGGATTTCCTGAACGGCGGCAGGGACAGCTTCGAGTCCGACCGCAGGGCGGCACGGAGCATGCTGGCGGCCGCGCCCGCCGTCGCGGCGATCGTGCCCGCTGTCCTTGCCTTCCAAGAGCGCGCCGTTCGCTTCCTGGCGCTCGAGGCGGGCGTGCGGCAGTTCATCGACGTCGGCACCGGGCTGCCAGCCGTAGACCCCCGTCACGACCTCTTCCAGTCGGTCGACCCGGCCTGCCGGGTGGTCTACGTAGACAACGACCCGATGGTGCTCTCGCATGTGCGCGCGTTCGCGAGGTCGACGGCGCAGGGGGCGATCGCCGCGCTCGACGCGAAGCTCACCGACCCGGCCGCGCTCGTCGCCGGGGCGGCCGAGACGCTGGACTTCCGGCGGCCGATGGCCGTGCTCCTGCCGTCGACGCTTCAGTTCATCCCGGGTGCCGCCCGGGTTGCCGCGATCGTGTCCACGCTGGAGGCGGCCATGTCGCCCGGCAGTTACCTGTCGCTGTGCCACGTGGCCAGCGACCTTGATCCCGCGCTCCGGGCCGGCGCCGAGCAGTGGAACCGGATGTCATCGCTGCCGGTTACCCTCCGCTCGCGTGACGAGGTGGCCGGCTTCGCCGCGGGCCTTGACCTGGTTGAGCCCGGCCTGGTGCCGGTAGACGAGTGGCGCCCGGCGCCTGGCGGCGAGCGCCGTCGTGACCGGCCGGCCCCGGTCTACGCGATGCTGGCGAGGACACCGGGTTATCCCGTTCCGCCGGCCAGGCACTCTGCCGAAGGGGGGGCGCGCCCCCGTTCTGGGTAGCCGGGGGACGGGTCTTCAGTCGTCACCACTGTCGCGGCGCCTGATAAGTGTCCCTGGCCACAATGCCTTCCGTTCATCGAAAGTCCCCCCTTGCTCCCGGGAGCCAGTGTGGTCTGTCATGGTCCAGAACCA
The DNA here is from genome assembly GCA_027326205.1 of Actinomycetota bacterium. Classification (GTDB taxonomy): domain Bacteria; phylum Actinomycetota; class Actinomycetes; order Streptosporangiales; family Streptosporangiaceae; genus Trebonia. Next base: position 3,908 of record DAHWEX010000119.1, on the reverse strand, counting down.
CCACGTCCTCAGCCCGGCCACGTCGATGGAGGCCCAACCGCCGATGAACGTCACCTTCGAGCCCGACGCCGGCTGGCTCGTCTACCTGGCGAACCCGCGCAAGCCGGCCTACGCGCTGCCGTCGGGCGCGGTTGACGCGCACTGCCACGTCTTCGGCCCGGGAGATGTCTTTCCTTACGCGCCGGAGCGGAAGTACACCCCGGTCGACGCTCCCAAGGACAAGCTGTTCGCGCTGCGCGACTTTCTCGGTTTCGAGCGTCAGGTTATCGTTCAGGCCACCTGTCACGGCGCGGACAACCGCGCGCTGGTGGACGCGCTGCGAGCCGCCGGAGACCGCGCCCGCGGCGTGGCGACGATCCGGCCGAGCGTCAGCAGGGACGAACTGGCGCAGATGCACGAGGCCGGCGTGCGGGGCGTCCGCTTCAACTTCGTCAGGCGCCTCGCCGATCCCAAGCCGGACGACTACTACCGGGGCCTGGTCGGCCTCATCGCCGAGTTCGGCTGGCACATCGTCATCTACTTCGAGGCCGCGGACCTGGCCGAGCGCTGTGACCTGTTCACCTCACTGCCCACGACCATCGTCGTTGACCACATGGGCAGGCCCGACGTGACCCAGCCGCTCGACGGCGCGGACTTCGAGTTGTTCCAGAAGTTCATGGGCACCCGCGAGAACGTGTGGGCCAAGCTGAGCGGGGCGGAACGGCTCAGCAAGTCCGGCCCTCCCGGGTACGACGACTTCATCCCGTTCGCCCGGCACATCGCGCAGGCGTTCCCCGACCGGGTGATCTGGGGCACTGACTGGCCGCATCCGAACATGAAGAGCCACATGCCCGACGAGGGCGACCTGGTGGACCTGCTGCCGCGGATCGCGCCCAGCGAGCAGTTGCAGCGCAAGCTGCTGGTCGACAACCCGATGCGCCTGTACTGGGAGGCCTCATGACGTCATACACCGTCGAGTTCGACGACATCCCCGGGACCAGGGTCTTCACCGCGTCGCGCGCGAAATCGGGCTACGCGCTGAACCAGTTCTGCATGAGCCTGATGAAAGAGGCCAACCGCGAGCGGTTCAAGGCGGACGAGCGCGCGTACCTCGACGAGACGACGAGGATGTCGCAAGAGCAGAAGCAGGCCGTCCTCGACCGCGACTACAACAAGATGATCGACCTCGGCGGCCAGATCTACTTCCTCGCGAAGATCTTCGCCACCGACGGACTGAGCTACCTGCAGGCGGTGAGCACGATGACCGGGATGCCCGTCGAGGAGTACCAGCAGATGATGATCTCGGGCGGCCGCTCGCCGGAGGGCTGGCGCTCGATTAAGGACGGTGACTGACCATGGCACGCATCACGCACGGGCTGACCACGAGCCATATCCCGGCGGTCGGCGCCACGATCGACCAGGGCCGGACCCAGGAGCCGTACTGGAAGCCGCTGTTCGACGGCTACGAGTGGACGAAGGCCTGGGCCAGGGAGAACGTTCCCGACGTGGTCATCCTCGTCTACAACGACCACGCGTCGGCGTTCACCCCGGCGCTCGTGCCGACGTTCGCGCTCGGCTGCGCCGACGAGTTCCCGCCGGCCGACGAGGGGTACGGCCCCCGTCCGGTGCCGGTCGTGCCGGGGCGCCCCGACCTGGCCGCCCACCTGGCCGAGGGCCTCATCCTTGACGAGTTCGACCTCACCCTGATGTACGACATGCCGGTCGACCACGGCCTTACCGTGCCGCTCTCGCTCATCTACGGCCAGCCGCAGGCGTGGCCGACCACGGTGATCCCGCTGGCCGTGAACGTGGTGCAGTACCCGCCGCCCACCGGCCATCGCTGCTTCATGCTCGGCCAGGCGATCCGCCGGTCGGTGGAGCGGTTCGACGAGAACCTCAACGTGCACATCTGGGGCACCGGCGGCATGAGCCACCAGCTGCAGGGCCCGCGTGCGGGCTTCATCAACCAGCCGTGGGACCATGCGTTCATGGACCGGCTGCTCAAGGACCCGGCGGAGCTCGCGCGGATGAAGCACCTGGAGTACGTCCGCGAGGCCGGCGCCGAGGGCATCGAACTGGTCATGTGGCTGATCATGCGCGGCGCGCTCGGCCCCGAGGCCGAGGAACTGCACCGCTTCTACCACGTGCCCGGTTCCAACACCGCCGTCGGGCACATGGTGCTGCGTTCCGCGGAAACGCCCGCGTAGTCAAGTCGTCAGGAAGGCACTGGACATGAAGATCGCTCTCGCCGGCACCGGCGCGTTCGGCATCAAGCACCTCGACGGCCTGGCGAACATCGACGGCGTCACCGTCGCCTCCGTGGTCAGCCGCCGCCTGGAGCAGGCCGAGGAGGTCGCGCGCAAGTACGGCATCGGGCAGGCCGGCACGGAACTGGACGAGGTGCTTGCCCGGGACGACGTGGACGCGGTCATCTTGTGCACGCCGACCCAGTTGCACGCGCGGCAGGCCATCGCGGCGATGCGGGCGGGCAAGCACGTCCAGGTGGAGATACCGGTCGCCGACAGCTGGGCGGACGCGCAAGAGGTCCAGCGGGTGCAGCAGGAGACCGGCAAGATCTGCATGGTGGGTCACACGCGCCGGTTCAACCCGTCACACCAGTGGGTGCGCCACCGGATCGCCGCCGGAGAGCTGTCCATCCAGCAGATGGACGTGCAGACCTACTTCTTCCGCCGCACCAACATGAACGCGGCCGGGCAGCCGCGCAGTTGGACCGACCACCTGCTCTGGCACCACGCCGCGCACACGGTCGACCTGTTCCAGTACCAGACCGGCGAGCAGGCCCAGATCGCCAACGCCGTGCAGGGCCCGGTCCACCCCGACCTCGGCATCGCGATGGACATGTCCGTCCAGTTGCGCACCCCGTCGGGGAAGATCTGCACGCTGTCGCTCAGCTTCAACAACGACGGCCCGCTCGGTACCTTCTTCCGCTACATCTGCGACAACGGCACCTACATCGCCCGCTACGACGACCTGGTGACCGGCCGCGAGGAGCCCATCGACGTGTCGCACGTGGACGTGTCGACCAACGGCATCGAGTTGCAGGACCGGGAGTTCGTCGCGGCGATCCGCGAGGGGCGCGAGCCGAACTCGAGCATCGCCGGCGTCCTGCCCTGCTACCGGGTGCTCGGCGAACTGGAGGCCCAGCTCGCAAGCCAGCGCTGACCCGGTCGGCTAACCTACCTCATGTCCCGCGGCCGCACCGAGGAAGCGGCCGTGGCGGTGAGCGTCCGCGGCAGCGCCCGAGCCGGCCGCTCGCGAGGAAGAATCGAGCTTCGGAGGCCCGGCATGGGCGGTTTCCACCGCGTCTGTTCCATCTTTGACCTTGACGAGGGCAAGGTGCTCACCGCGGAGGTGGCGGGGGAGCCGGTGGCGATCGTCTGCTCGCAGGACTCGGTGTTCGCGATCCGCGACGTGTGCTCCCATGCCTCGGTCCCGCTGTCCGAAGGCGAGGTCGAGGACTGCGCGATCGAGTGCTGGCTGCACGGTTCGCGCTTCGACCTGCGCACCGGCGAGCCGCTCGGCCCGCCGGCCACCAAGTGGGTCCCGGTCTACACCGTAGCGGTCGAGGGCGAAGACGTCATTGTCGCCGTCGAGGAGCCGGCCGAGCCGTAGCGCCATCGCCGGGGCGGCGCCTCGCGCTGCCCGGCCCGCCGCGCGCCGTTCCTAGGGCTCTTCCCAGATCGCCTGCCCGGTGGCGGCGTCGAAGAACTGGAGGCCGTCGGTCTTGATCGCGAAGGTGGCCCGCTGGCCCACCTTGACCGGGGTGCCCGGGTCCACGCGGGCCACGCCCTCGCCCGCCTCGGTGACCGCCTCTTCGTCCGCGCTGCCGGTGCCCTCGGCCCGCACCCGCCGGGCGTCGACGGTGAAGTGGATCATGAGTTCCGAGCCCAGGGCCTCGATCAGGTCCA
>DAHWEX010000118.1 GCA_027326205.1 Actinomycetota bacterium | reverse complement strand
CCGCACGGACCACCGGGCGCAGGCTTCCGACATCCGCGAACCTCCGCTCCCTGGCCACGGGCGCCCCTTCCTTCGACCACATCACGGGAGGGCCAGCCTGGGCCTGCTCATTTTCCCCGTGACAGAGCAGAAGGCCGCCGGTTCAACTCTCTGACCTGCGACGATGAACCTCCGCTGCGACAGGGCCGGTGGCGGTCGCTGGGCGGTTCGCGGCCGGTCCCCGGCTGCTCGCTGAGTTGCGGCCGCGGGCATGGACGCGGGCGGCTGGTCGGCCGGGGCCGCTCGTCAGCTCTCGTGGCCGGCCGCGGTGATGAGGCGGGGGACGATGGCTCGCTCCACGTAGCGGCCGTTGCCGTCCGGGGTGATATGCCAGGCGTGCTTGCCGGGCAGCATGGTGACGGCCTCGAGGAGTTCCGTGCCGGCGTAGAGCAGCCCGGTGCCGTCCTCGGTCGCGTACCCGGCGGGCAGGTCCCCGGTTGCGATGAGCTCACGGAACACGGTCCGGCGCGACTGGTCGTCGAGGTCATCGTGGACGCCGTTGCTGTAGGGGAGGAAGGCGAACCCGCCGAGGAACGGGTCGAGGTTGTCACGGAAGGAGTCGGTTGGCCCGCCGACGTGCCAGCACAGGCTGCCCGCGCTCCAGCCGGCGAGCACCACGCCCGCCTCCCAGCACTCCCGCAGGATCTCCGGCAGGCCGTGCGCGCGCCACACCGCGACCAGGTTGACGACACTGCCGCCGCAGACCAGGATCACGTCCTGGCCGAGCAGGTGTGCCCGGACATCGGGCACGTTCGGCTGGGTGAACAGCCGCAAGTAGCTGAAGTCGACGTCGTCGCGGCCGGCGAGCAGGCCTGCGAAGTGGTCGATGGCATCCTGCCTGTCGCCGACCGCGGTCGGGATGAAGCACACCCTCCGGGCGGAACCGTTTCCCGCCGCCAGGTTGACCGCGTAGTCGAGCAGCGTCTCGGGCGGCGGGCCGCCGGGCCGGGGCTTCAGGACTCCGGAGAACGCGAAGATTCGACGCCGTTCGGTGCTCACCGGCAAAGCCTACGAGTCTGGCAGCCGGTCCCGCGATACATGCCGTTACCCGCTCGCTACTTCTGTGATCTTGGTGATCAAGAGTTGCTTACCAGTCGGTAGTGTCACTTGAGTTGAAACGGGTACATGATGCCAGGGGTGTCTGCTAGCCTCACCATCGGCGGCTACTCTCGGTGAGGCTCACATCGCTGGTAGCCGCGTGTGCAGGGCAAACACACATAAATCAGTGAGGGGGTAGCTAGGCTATGCCTACGCTCGAAAGTCAGCCCGAATGGGTGAAGAGCTCGCTGAGTTTCGCGAACGGTAACTGTGTGGAAGTGGCGAACCTGTCCGGTGGCGAGGTCGGCGTCCGGAACAGCAGGGAAGCCGCGGGCGCGGTGCTCCGTTTCACGCCGGACGAGTGGCACGCGTTCCTCGGCGGTGTGCGGAACGGCGAGTTCGACAGCTTTGGCGCATAACGGCTGACGCGACATAGCGGGTTCCCGGGGCAGATCGGGAACGCGCGACAAGACGGGTTCCCGGGGCAGATCGGGAGCCCGTCTTCGTGTTTAGCGCGGTTCGTTAGTGGCGGCTGCCGGTCCAGTAGTCCTCGGCGATGTCCAGGATCCGCTGCCTGGAGTCTTCGGGGTTCAGCGCCGCCTCGGTCAGCGTGCGGAAGGCGACGCGGTGCAGGTGAGTTTCGCGCTCGCCCTCAAGGATGAAGCCGCTGCGCATCTGCTCGGTGGAGACGACGTCCTGCAGGACCGCGTCGCCGTCGGCCTCGAAGCCGAACAGGACGAACGACTCGCCGATGATCGTGTGCTGGCCGTCGAGCGGCAGGATCTGCAGGGTGAGCGTGTCCCGGTCGCACTCCTTGGCGAGGCGCTGCAACTGCTCGTACATCGTGGCGTCCGAACCGATCCGGCGCAGCAGGACGGACTCGTCGAGCACCACGTTGACCCGCAGGCCCACCCGGTCGAGCACCTGCTGGCGGCGCAACCTGACCCGGACCAGGCGGGTCACGTGGGACGGCGCGATCGGCTCGACCCGGTCGTAGCTGTTGATGATGTGCCGGGCGTAGGCCTCGGTCTGCAGCAGGCCGGCCACCACGTCCACGTGCCAGATGGCGACCGAGGTCGCCTCGTGCTCCAGGCCGATGAACTGCTGGTAGTCCTCGGGGATGCTGTCGGCGTACTCCTCCCACCACCCCTTCTGGGAGGCGTCCTGGGCGAGCGCGAGTAGCATCGCGCGGTGCGCGCCGTTGACTCCGTAGTAGTCGAGCAGTCGCTCGACCTCGCGCGGGCGCAGCCCCGTTTTCGCCCGCTCGTACCTGCTGATCTTGGACGGAGACCAGCGGAGCGCGTTCGCCACCGACTCGCCGCTCCGCCCCTTCGCCTCGCGCAACTGCCGCAACTCGGCGGCCAGCCGACGGCGGCGCACCGTGGGGCTGCCCTCGTCGACCACTGGGCACCGCCTCCTTTCCCTGCAACTCCTGCAAACCGCACACTTCCGCGTACCGCCCAGCGCCGACGCTGCCCGTGGCCGCGGGCAGCGCCGAGTTGTGGACAGCACGGTAACGCTCGCCATGAATATTTCACGGAAAGAATTGTCGAAACCAGGGATTCGAGTATTTCGGCACCGAAGGTGACCAAATCGTCACTACGCACGTGCCGACGCAATAGCACGCGGTTGCCCGGGAAAACTTCCTCGACACTGAGGTGACAGCAGTGGCCTGGTAGGCGAGAACCCAGTTCGGTGACTGATGATGCGATACTCCACACGCGGACTACCAGTGCTTATCGGCCAGAGTAGATAACAATAGCGATTAGAGCTATTACCTTTGGCAAACGCGTCCGCAGTGAAGAAAGGTGGCCCGCGGGTTTGCCATAAGCCTCACCCGGCGTCATCGTTCCACGATTGCCTCCCGCCGACACCCGGGCAGCCGGTGGCGCGCCTCCGCTTCATGACCGGAGGCACGCCGTCGGCATCGCCGTCCGCGAAATCACGGATACGGCGTGAAGTCAGAGTAGGCACTGACGGCCACCATGCCGCCCGCAGTCGCGACGGCGGTCGTGCGGGCGAGGACGGGACCGGCCGCCAGCGGAGCCGATCGTGCCGAATTACCGTCCGAAGTCATGGCCGGTAGCTGGCTACCTGAGTAACCACTGGTACTGACGTGACATCGTTTGGACAAAGAGCACCGAGGGGTGAGTGGTTCGCCATCGGACTATTGATTGAATCGACACTCATTGATAAAAGTTGATCAAAATAGAGATTCACGGGCACCGTTTGACAGGCGGGTCCCGC
>DAHWEX010000114.1 GCA_027326205.1 Actinomycetota bacterium | reverse complement strand
CCTTCCCGAACAGCACGTCCAGGCTCTCGGGCCGGTAGCCTGGCGCCGGCTCTGGCAGGACGGGCCTGGGCTCGGCCTGCCTCCGGTGATGTGCCAGCGCCGCCTCGATCACGTCCTCGGCTGTGGGAACGACGTAGACCTGCGTGGTGGTCAGAGAGGCGTGGCCGAGTATCCACTGCACCGACGTTATCTTGAGCTTTCGCGTCAGCCGGTGCTGTGACCTGCGGCGTCCCGTCGTGGACAGTGTCGCAGACGGGACACTCGCGGCCTGATCTCGGCTGTTTCACGCCTTCGGATCGTTACCTGATCGAACTCCGGCGGACCGCTGGTCGCCGAGCGCGCGGGCGAGCTGGCGGCGGAGCCGGGCGTTCTCGTCGGCGAGGTGCTTGTTGCGGTCGAGGGCGGCGGTGAGCCTGGCTCGCAGCGATGCCTCGGTGGCCCGCTGGCCGGCCGGGATGGCGCCGGCGGAGCCGGCGCCATCTGCCTTCTCCCGGAGCCGGCGGATATGGCCGCTGATATCGGGCTGGGCATAGAGCCACGACCGTGAAATGCCGGCTGCCTGAGCCACTGCGGCGAATGTCACGGGAGCACCGGACCGGTCAAGTTCCCGCAGTGCCTGGACGGCCCTGGCCCGGGTCAGCTCGTGCCGCCGGGCGGCGGCCTCGGAGAGCGGGTCAGGACGCACCGGCGGACGCCTCCTCCCCGGCCGTTCCCTCGTCCTCGAGCGTCGCGATGATCTTGTCCAGGTTGCCGGCGACCTGCCGGTTCATCTCGGCGACGCGGGCATGGCCCGCGGCTTCGGCTGCTGAGATGATCTGCGGCGTGGCCTGCCGCTGGGCATGGTGCTGCGGCAGGAACTCCGCCGTGGTCACGAACATCGGGCAAGTCAAACAACTGTTCGCGTGCGGGCAGGTCTTGACCAGGGGCAGCTGGCAGTAGCCGTTGGGCAGCGCCTGGGTGGCGCGGGACAGCTGCCGCTTCGCCCAGGCGGCGTCGCCGAGCGGCCCGCCGGGACTGATCTGGACGGGCTGGCCCTCGGCGTTTACCTTGCGTGCCCGTTCCCAGTGCTCGCGCACGGTCTTATCGGACAGTCGCGCGTAATGAGCGGTCATGAGCGGCGAGTCGTGATCAAGTATCTTCTGCACGACATGCTGCGGGACGTCCCTGTTAATCAGGACCGTCCCCAGCGTGTGACGCCACTGATGGGGAGTCAGGTGCACTGGCTGGCCGTGCTCGTCGCGGATGTCGCAGTCTTCCAGCCAGCGGTAGAGCGCGCCGCGGTAGGTGCGGCTGGAGACGGGCCTGCGCCCGTTGAGGTTGCCGTTCTGCCGGGGGAACAGCAGCGGGGCGCCGGCGGGGAAGCGCTGCAGCACCCGCTGCTTCTGCTCGCCGATCAGGGCGAAGAGCTCGTCGCCGACGGGGACGAGGGCCTCGCGTTTCATCTTGGTGTTGTAGTAGAGCAGGTAAGGGGCGCCGTCGGCGTCGGTGACCGTGCAGTCGAGGGACAGCCCGGCCGCTGAGGAGATCCGCAGGCCGCAGCGGATGAGGATCAGCGTGATGAGCCGGTAGGCCGGGTTGCCCAGCCTCGCGAGGTTGGCGGGCTGCTCGACCTGGGCCACGACGTGGGCAGCCAGGCCGCGGGGCAGCCGGGCTCCGCGGGGCGGGAAGTCCTCGGGATAGATCGCCGCGGTGGCCGGCAGCGCGCCGTTGTCCCAGCCGTGCCGGCGGACCGCCTTTAGGAAGCCGCTCAGCCCGCCGACGTAGTGAGTGTGGCGCACCTGGCCGCCCATTTCCGCCTGCAGGACGGCCAGGTAGCGTTCCAGCAGCGGGCGGGTCACGCCGGCAAGCCCGGCGGGCGGGTCGGGCAGGGCGGCGAGCCAGGCGGCGAACCGGGTCACGGCCCGGACCCCGTTCCCCGCCGTGCTGACGGACAGGCCGGTGGACAGCTGCCAGCGGATGTGCCTCTTGGCCAGCTCCCGCAGCCAGCCCTGGGGAATTCCCTCGAAGCTGACGGTGGCCTCCGGCTTGTCGATGCCCAGGTTGCAGAGCCGCCAGGTGTCCCGCGGGTACTCGGTGTCCCAGCCGGCACCGAACGCGAGCGCCTCGATGCGGCGGCGCGCGTCGAGGATGAACGGGCGCCAGCCGCGGCCCTTCATCGGCGGGTAGAGGGCGGTCCACCATTCTTCGGGCTGTTCCAGCAGCGAAGACGCGCCCGCGCCGGCCAGGACGACAGCGAACGGGCGAAGTTCCCTGGGCGGCAGTTTCGCTGCCTGCTCGTCGCCTCGGCACTGCAGGACGTACTGCATCTCCAGCCGGAGCCCGGCGGGCACCGGGCGCAGGTCGATGTGCTCCTGGCCCGGGCCCGGGTGCTCGCAGGCGGCCGTGAACTCATCGATATCGGGGCGCCCGTTCTTCTTCCAGCGGGTGTCGTGGCCGTAGCAGAACACCGACGTGCTGCGGGTCCACAGGGAGCAGTAGCCGATCCGGCAGGTCCGCAGCGGCCCGTCCGGTGCCAGCCGCGGAGCCTGCGCCTGCCAGCGCCCCGGGTCCGGGGATCCCGCCCGGTACCAGCGGCTGAAATGCCGGCTGCACATCCCGCGGCCCATCGCGCCGTAGTTGCAGCCGCTGATGACGCACGCCTCCAGCGGCAGATGGCCGTGCCAGCCGGGCTCGGCGGTCGCAGTGAACTCCTCCAGGGAGATCCCCGATCCCCGCCACCGCTGGCCGTGCGAGATGCACAGCCCGTGCCTGCGGTGCGGCCGGCCGCAGCCTCTCACCGCGCACGGCGGCCCGCCGAAGACGGGGTCCCGCGGGTCGAAGACCAGGTCCGCGGCCCGGAACTCCGGGCGCACCGCGGCCATGAGCTTCTCCAGCAGGCCGGCGGGCGTCCGGTACTGCCTGGCCTGTCCTGGTTTTGCGCGGCCCGGGTTTTCGATGCTCACCGGCCGTCCTTCCCGTCGTTGCCGAAGACGGTCGCGGTGACGCTCACCGGGACACCGCTGAGAACGCCGCGGGCATGCAGGTAAACAGCCGTCCCGCCCGCGGCGGGGGTCTCGGCGAGCTCGTCCAGGCCCAGCGCCTGCCGCCATCGCCCGAACAGTTCCCTCCGGACTGCGGCGGGGGCCAGGACCCGGCCGGACAGGGCACCGCCGGAGGCCGTGACGGTCCATGCGATCACCGGGATGCCCGGGTGCGCGGCCAGGATGGCAGCCAGCTCGGCGGCGGCCCGCTGCTGCCAGCCCGAGCGGTCGGCCTGCGTGATCCAGCCGCCGGTCACCAGGTCACCTCCCGCCCGGTCAGCCAGCCGGCCTTCTCCAGCGCCCTCCGCGCGTCCTCGACCGTCAGATGACCGTACGTCGCCGATGTCGTGGTCACCGAGGAGTGACCCAAGAGCTTGGAGACGACCTCGATGGACACCCCGTCGCGCAGCCAGCGCGTCGCCGCCGAGTGGCGCATCCAGTGCGGGTCGAAATCCAGGCCCGTCTGCGCCCGGATCCGCGGGACGAGGTCATAAGCGGCCTGGTAGGACCATGCCTGGCCCTTCGGCTCTGCCCAGATATTCACGAAGACGTAGTCCGAGTCCAGCCCGCCGTACTCCTCGTGGAGATAGTCGGCATACAGCCGGATCAGGTCCGGGTCAACGGGCACGGTTCGCGCCCCGGACTTGGCGCGCGCGCCGTTCGCATTCTCCCGCGGCACGATGCTGATCTCGCACTCGGCCGCCGCGATGTCCTCATGCCGCAGGCCGAGTACCTCGCCCGCGCGACAGCCGGTCTCGTGCATCAGGGCGAAGAAGAAGCGGTCCCGCAGCCTCGTGCAGGCATCCAGGACCGCCTGAGTCTCGGCGACGGTGAGGATCCGCGGCAGTTTCTTCGGCGCTTTCAGCGTGATCGCCCGCCCGCGATACAGCTTCCCCCTGCTCACGTGATGCAGGAACGGCTTCCAGCCGCCCCGCCCGCCGGCCCGCCACGCGGCCAGAAGGTCGCCCGGGCCGTCGCCGTTGCGGGCCTGATGCGCGTAGAACGAGCTCACCGCGGCGAGCTTGCGGTTCACGGTCACCACGCTGACCTCCGGCACCGACGACGGCAGCACGGCCACCTCGCCCGCTCGCCCGGCCGCCGGCAGCTGCAGCCAGGCCACGAACTCGGCGATGTCCTCCAGCCGGGCCTCGCGCCAGTCCAGCCCCCGGAACCCGAGAAACCGCCAGAGATCTTTCATGTCGTGGGCGTACGCCTTCACCGTGTTCGGCGACCGGCCGATATCGGTGAGATAGGCCAGGAACCGGTCGACCGGGACGACCGGCACGTCGTCGTCCCCCAGCACAGTCCACGATCGCGTCCCCGAACCGGGGATCACCACCGGATGCACGAGCATCGTCTCCTCCTTGAACAACGTCATGGACAGAGCAGGAGATAACCACGGATCAACCCTCATCCGGGCAGGTGAAGACTCTCGTGATGGACGTGGAAGACACCCCAGTGGAGGCTAGAGATAACGTCGGTGATCGGCATGTCCGGGTCGCGTGCCATCCGGTAGGCGGCACTGTGCCGCAGGGAGTGGAGCGTCCACCCGACGCCGACCGCGGCGTTCGCCCGGTCGAACATCATCCGGGCCGCGTTGTAGACCAGCGGCCGGAACGGGCGCCGCAGCGTCCACCACAGCGGGTCGTCCGGCCCGGCGGGCACCAGCCCGTGCGTCTCCTGCTGGTAGAGCCGAAGCCACACGAACGCGTCCGGCGACGCCGGCAGCTGCTGGATCGCCCGCGAGCCCTTGCGGATCACGGTGATGAGCTGCTGGCCGGGATCGGCCCCCGAGCGGGTAACGCCGAGGAGCTCCGACGCGCGGGCGTCGGCGGACACCCAGAACGCCACCAGGGCCCGGTCCCGGTGCGAGCCAAGCCGGGCGAACAGCTCATTGAACACCGCGTCCGGGATCTGCTTGGGAACCCTCTGCGGGACC
>DAHWEX010000312.1 GCA_027326205.1 Actinomycetota bacterium | reverse complement strand
TCGGGATCAGCGACTTCGTCCGGTTCGAGCCCCCGTGCCCGCAAGCCGAGCTCGCGCAGTGGTACCGCGCGGCGACGGTGGTGCTCACCCCGTCGCACTCTGAGTCCTTCGGCCTCGTTGCCCTGGAGGCCCAGGCGTGCGGCACTCCCGTCGTGGCCGCGAGCGTCGGCGGCCTGCGCACGGTGGTCAAGGACGGGGAATCGGGCATCCTGGTGGACGGCCACGACCCCGCCGACTGGGCGCATGCGCTCAAGCGCCTGGTCCGGGCTCCGCGCCGCCTGCAGGCGCTGTCAGCCGGCGCCCGGCGGCACGCGTCCGCCTTCGGCTGGTCCGCGACAGTGGACCGGCTGGCAAGGGTGTATACCGGTGCCATGGACGAGGTCGCCACGCGGGTCGGGGCGTAACCGACATGGCAGCCGGGGAAGCTTCTGCGGAAGACGTCATTCAGGCTGCCCTGGACGGTCTCGGCCTCGACTACGAGCATCCCGAGCCCCATGCCTACCTGGTCCGCCTGGACGGACAGCACAAGCTGGCGACGATGACCTGGCTGATCGCCGGGGAGCACAGCCTGCAGGTTGAGGCCTTCTTCTGCCGCCAGCCGGACGAGAACCACGCCGCCTTCTACCGGTTCCTCCTCGAGCGCAGCGCCCGGATGTACGGCGTGCACTTCGCGCTCGACCGGGCCGGCGACGTCTACCTCACCGGGCGGCTGCCCCTCGCCGCCGTCTGCGCGACGGAAATCGACACGCTGCTCGGCTGTGTTCTCACATATTCCGACGAGACGTTTAACGAAGCGCTCCGGATCGGGTTCGCTTCGGCCATTCGACGGGAATGGGCATGGCGGGAGAAGCGAGGGGAGAGCCTGGCTAACTTGCGCCCCTTCGCGGACCTCGTGAGCGATACGAACCAGCCGGATCACCGGAACCAGCAGCAGAAGAGCCCGGCGTGACCACCCTCGACGAGGCCAGCCTCCACGTGCACCTGCACACCATCCAGGTGCATACCCTGCTGTGCGTCCTGTTCGCGCTGCTCACCGCGGGCAGCAACGCCTGCGCGGCGGTTCTCCAGCGCAAGGCGGCGGCCCAGGTTCCGCCGGAGCGGTCCATGCACGTGTCACTGCTCGCCGATCTCGTCCGGCGCCGGACGTGGCTCGCGGGCATCGGCATGGTCGTCGTCGCCGCGGTGGCCCAGGCCGCCGCGCTCGCGACCGGCCCGATCGCGCTCGTGCAGCCGATCTTCATCATCGAGCTTCCGGTCACGCTGGTCCTCGCCGCGTTCGCCAACCACAACACGACCGCGCTGCGGCAACTCCCGTGGACGGCCATCGCGGTCACCACGTGCGCCCTCGGCGCGGGCCTCGCGATCGCCCAGCCGAGCGGTGCGATCGACTCCGCGCAGGACACGAGCTGGATCATCGCCCTCGTCGCCACCGCGGCCTTCGAGGCCGTGCTCATCATCGCGGCCACCAGCACCAAGGGCGAGCCGCGGGCGGCCATCCTCGGGCTCGCCGCCGCCTGCGGCTACGCGCTGACCGCGGCGCTGATGAAGAACGCGATGGCCGACCTGAACGCGGGCGCCGTCCAGTTCTTCACGAACTGGCACGTCTACGCCACCGCCGGCGCCGGCGTGGGATCTCTCTTCCTGCTGCAGAACGCGCTGCAGGCCGGCTCCCTGGTGGCGTCGCAGCCGATGCTGACCGTCGGCGACGCGCTGATCAGCATCAGCTACGGCGTCACGCTCTACAGCGAGCAACTGCGGGCCGGCTGGTGGCTGGCGCCGCAAGTCGTCGCGCTCGCGGCGATCATCCTGGGCTGCGTGCAGATCGCAAAATCCCCACTGGCCGCAGAGACCACAGGGCTGGCCACGGAAACCCCCTCGACGGTACTCTTATCCCCGTGAACAGGCTGGGCGACCTCGAACGTGCCATCATGGAAGTCCTCTGGCAGACTGATTCAGCGCTGACCGTAAGACAGGTCAGCAACGGGCTCCCCCAGAGCCTCGCTCACACCACGGTGATGACGGTGCTCGACCGGCTGGCGAAGAAGGGGTTCGTCCGCAGGGAGAGGGACGGCCGGGCCTGGCGCTACCGTCCGGCCGCGACCCGCGAGGCGTACGTGGCGGAGCTGATGCTGACCGCGCTGGCCCAGACCGGCGACCGGGACGCGGCGCTCGCGAGGTTTGCGCAGAGCGTTTCCGGTGCAGAGGCAGTGGTACTGCGCGAGGCGCTAGCCGGCCTCGACGCGGAGCACCTGGGCAACGAGGCTGAAGGAGACAGCGGGGGCAGATTATGGGGGCACTGGCCGAGGCGGTACTACTCGCCGCGGTCGCCGTGGGAAGCGTGCGATGCGCGCATGCGATGCTGCGCGCATCGTGGCCGCGCAGGTCCCCGGCGGCCGCGATTTTGCTGTGGCAGGCCCTTGGCCTGGCCGGCGGCCTCGCGGCCGTCGGCGCACTGCTCGCGATCGGCGTGAGCGGCCCAGGCGCGCAGACGGGGGTCCTCGGCGGTCTCCGGGTGCTGGCCGGGCGGCTGGCCGCCGGGCAACTCGTCGCCCCGCGGCAGCCGATGGCGCTCACCGCCGTCCGGGTGACCGCCCTCGTCGCGGGGTTCGCCCTGTTCACCGCGCTCTGCGGGGTGCTCGTCATGGCGTTCGCCGACGCGATCGCGGCCCAGCGCAGGCAGCGGGAACTCCTCGCGCTGCTCGCCCACGGCGACCCCAAGGTCCCCGGTGCGCTGGTCATCGACTACCCGGCGGCCGCCGCCTACTGCCTGCCCGGCATCCGCTCGCAGATCGTCGTCAGCGCGGGCACGCTTGACCTGCTCGCCCCGGCGGAGCTCACCGCGGTCCTCGCCCACGAGCGCGCCCACCTGCGGGCCAGGCACGACCTGGTGCTGATCCCGTTCGCCTCGCTGCGCCGCGCGTTCCCGCGCTCCGCGGTGATGACCGAGGCCTGCCGCACCGTCGCGCTGCTGGTCGAGATGATGGCCGACGACCACGCGCTGCGCGTCCGCGGCCTGCTCCGCCGCGAACTGGCCACCGCACTGCTCCGCTTCGGCACCGCCGGCGCGCACGGTGCCCCGGCCGGGGCACTCGCCGCCACCGAAGGCGAGCTCACCGCCCGGGTCAACCGGCTGCTGCGGCCGCCGGCGCCGCTGCCGAAGGCCGCCCAGGCAGCGGTCGTCATCGGTTCCGCCGCCCTGGTCGCGCTCCCGCTGGTGCTGCTGGCCGTCTCGTAAGCGCTCCTAAGTCACAATCAGAGTCACGATCAACGGCATCCCGAACGGTTCGTTGTTTCACCCGGTCGCCACCGCGTGAAACAACGAACCGTTCGGACTGGTCCCGGTCTTTGCCCGGCTCGTTACCAGGGGCCGTACGGGCCCATGTGGCTGCTGCCGCTCCCGCCGCCGCGGCTCTTGAACTCCTTGACCCGGGGACGCACATCGGAC
Source organism: Actinomycetota bacterium (assembly GCA_027326205.1). GTDB lineage: Bacteria > Actinomycetota > Actinomycetes > Streptosporangiales > Streptosporangiaceae > Trebonia. Next base: position 6,472 of record DAHWEX010000312.1, on the reverse strand, counting down.
AGGTAGATCGCCGCGGCGACGAACGCGACCACCGACAGGAAGTTGGTGACCCCGACGTAGAAGACACCGGAGAGCCCGAGGACGAACGCGACAGCCAGGATGAGCAGCCACTTCGTCTTGGTCAGCTTGCCCGCCGCGAGGTAGGCCTGACCAGGCCGGTAGATGGCATCGCCGAATGCCCACGCCTCGACGCCGAACGCGACTGCGGCGAGCACCAGGAAGAAGACGTTGAGCGGGCCGTATGCCCCGCTTATCACCGTGATCACGTAACTAAGCTACCCCGCTTGGTCAACTACGCGGCGCCGCCCGGGCCGACCGGACCGCCCGGCTCCGCGGTGTCCTGCGGCACAGTGTCCTGATCAGGCACAGTGCCTTGATCAGGCGCAGTGCCTTGATCAGGTCCGGTTTCACCGCGGGCCGCGGTGCCCGTGCCGGGAATGGTGTCGTCCGGAAGCGGCCGGTCGCGGACGACCTCGACGATCTCGGCCACCGGCGGCTGCTGGCTCTCCTTGCGGAACGACTCGTAGATCTCGATCAGAACCTGCTTCTGCCGCTCGGTGAGCTGCGGGTCGGTCAGCAGGGCGGCCCGGACGCCGGAGTCACCCGGGCGGTCCTCAAGGATGCCCGCCTGCACGTACAGCGCCTCGGCGGAGATGCGCAGGCCCTTCGCGATCTGCTGCAGGATCTCCGCGCTCGGCTTGCGCAGCCCCCGCTCGATCTGGCTCAGGTAGGGATTCGAGACGCCGGCCTGCTCGGCCAGTTGCCGCAGCGAGATCTTCGCCTGCTCCCGCTGCTGCCTGATGTAGTCCCCGATGCTGCTCATGTTCGCCACCTTAGCCATGCTAGCCCTCGTGCTTGCAGTTGCAAACCTGCCCGCAAGCGGCCGCTAGACCGCCGGGACCGCCGCCAGGTGCCGCCGCGCGAAGGCCAGCGTCTCCGCGAGGTCGGCGCTCCGGTCGTCCCTGGTCGGGGCGCGGCGCGTGTTCACCTCGGCCACGACCATGCCCCGGTAGCCCGTCCCGGCGAGGCCGCGCAGCAGTTCGGCGCAGGGCTGCTTGCCCCGGCCGGGAACCAGGTGCTCGTCGGGGACCGGGCCGTTCGACACGCCCGTGCCGTCCGCCAGGTGAATGTGGGCGAGCCTGCTGCCCAGCTCATTGGCCATGGCGATCGCGTCGGACGCGGAGGCCGCGGTGTGCGAGAGGTCGAGCGTGACGTCCGGGACATCGAGCTTGGTGGGGTCCCAGTGCGGGGTGTACCCGGACACCTCGCTGACCCCCGCCCTGATCGGGAACATGTTCTCCACCGCGAAGACCACGTCGGTCTCCTGCGACATCCGCCGGATGCCGTCCTCGAACCCGCGCGTGTAGTCCCGCTGCCAGCGGAACGGCGGGTGCACCACGACGGTCTTCGCCCCGACGCGCTCCGCGAGGTCCTTCGCGCGCACCAGCTTGGACCACGGCTCGCGCCCCCAGACGAGCTGGGTGAGCAGCAGCCCGGGCGCGTGCACGGCGAGGACCGGAACCTGGTGGTAGTCCACGAGCCTGGCCAGCGCGTCGCCCGACTGGCTCACCTGGTCGGTGTAGACCATCACCTCAAGGCCGTCGTAGCCGAGCCGGGCGGCGGCCTCGAACGCGTCGGTGGTGCGCTCGGGGTAAACCGACACCGTGGACAGCACCACGGGGATCGCAGGTAGTGCGGACAACGTCGGTCTCCCCCTCCCGTCGGCGTGACGTCTGCCGTCTCAGCCTATGCCGTTGTTTCCGCGCGCCGTTCCATCCCGGTGCCGTCGGGCCGGCGCGCCAGCGCGGGCCCGGTGCCGAATGTCGGTGGCGGCCGGTATGGTGCGGCCATGGCGAAGTCGACAGCGGCCTTCCGCTGCACCGAGTGCGGCTGGCAGGCGGCGAAGTGGGTCGGCCGTTGCGGTGAGTGCCAGGCCTGGGGCACGGTCGAGGAGACCGCGGTGCCCCGGCTGGTCCGGGCCGGGATCCGGGCGGCGGGCTACGGCGGCGCGGGACTTGGCAGCGCGGGAAGCGGCCCGCGGCTCGGCGGCGGCCCCGTCTCAACCGCGGCGATGCCCATCGGGCAGGTCGACGCGGCCCACGCCTCGGCCCGGCCGACCGGGCTCGACGAACTCGACCGCGTTCTCGGCGGCGGACTGGTCCCCGGTGCGGTGCTGCTGCTCGCAGGCGAGCCAGGCGTCGGGAAGTCCACCCTGCTCCTTGAGGCGGGGGCACTGGTCGCCGCGTCCGGCCCGGTGCTGTACATCACCGGCGAGGAATCCGCCGCCCAGGTACGGCTGCGCGCCGACCGGATCGGCGCCGTGCACGAGAACCTGTACCTGGCCGCGGAGACCGACCTGGACGCGATCATCGCGCACGTGTCGGCCGTCCAGCCGCGACTGCTCATCATCGACTCGGTGCAGACGATCGCGGCGGGCGAGGTGGACGGCGTGCCCGGCGGGGTGACCCAGGTGCGCGAGGTGGCGGCCGCGCTGACGGCCGTGGCCAAGGACAAGGCGGTGTCGACGATCCTGGTCGGGCACGTGACCAAGGACGGCTCGGTCGCGGGCCCGCGCACCCTGGAGCACCTCGTCGACGTGGTCCTGCACTTCGAGGGAGACCGGCACTCGCGGCTGCGGATGGTCCGCGCGGTCAAGAACCGGTACGGGCCGACGGACGAGGTCGGCTGCTTCGACCTCGGCGAGTACGGCCTGATCGGGCTGGCGGACCCGAGCGGCCTGTTCCTCTCCCGGCACCGCGAGCCGGTGCCGGGCACCTGCGTCACGGTCACCCTGGAGGGACGGCGCCCGCTGCTCGCGGAGGTGCAGGCGCTCGTCGGCCATTCGGTGCTCGAGGTGCCGCGCCGGGTCACCTCGGGACTCGACGCCTCCCGCATCGGCATGGTGCTCGCGGTCCTGCAGCGCCGCGCCGACGTCAAGGTCGGCAAGTCGGACGTCTACGCCGCCACCGTGGGCGGCGTGCGGCTCACCGAGCCGTCTGTCGACCTGGCGGTAGCGCTTGCCATCGCCAGTTCCGTCGCCAACCTCTCCATCCCCCAGGGCGTCATCGTGGTCGGCGAGGTCGGCCTGGCCGGCGAGGTACGCAACGTCGCGGGCGTGCCGCGCCGGATGGCGGAGGCGGAGCGGATGGGCTTCCGCCAGGCGATCGTCCCGGTCGGCTCCGGCTCGAACTCCGGCTCGGCGATGGAAGTCACCGAGGTAGAAGACGTCCGCGACGCCCTGAAGGCGGCCTTCAGATAAGACTCCGGGCGCCCCATGTCCGCAGAAAGCGCGGGCCAAGGTCGTCTCCTCTCTGCTAACCCGGGGGGCGCCCACCCCGGACCCCCGAATGCCGGACTTCGCCCGGCGGCCAGGTAGCGCTGCTCCAGGGCCGGCTACGCCGGGAGGGCGTAGCGGCCGTCGGGGAGGGGGTCCACCAAGCCGTCCGCTACCAGTCCGTCCAGGGCTCTGGCACGCTGGACGGGGTCTGGCCAGACGGCGTCTAGGCGGGCCTGGGATACCGGCTCCCTGGAGTCTCTCAGGACTGCCAGGAGGCGGCCCCGGCACTGTCTGTCGGTGCCCTCGTAGGTTTGGCCTACCGGGCGGATCTCGGCTGCGGGGCGGCCCTTGGCCAGCCAGGCGCATTGCCGGGTCACCGGGCACTCGTCACACCGGGGCGCCGCGGCCGTGCAGGTCAGCGCGCCCAGTTCCATGACGGCTACCGACCAGCGGGCCGCGGTGGCGTCGTTCTCGGGCAGCAGCGACTCGGCCAGCCGGTACTCCGCGGCCGAGGGCTGCGCGGTGGGGAACTCCCGGCCGGAGGCCGCCCGCGCCAGCACCCGGCGGACGTTGGTGTCGAGGACGGCGTGCTTGCGCCCGAAGGCGAACACGGCCACGGCGGCCGCCGTATAAGCGCCAATGCCAGGCAGCGCCAGCAGTTCCTCGCGCGTCGAGGGCAGCTCGCCGCCGTGCTCCTCGGTCACGATCGTGGCCGTCTCATGCAGCCGCAGCGCCCGGCGCGGATACCCGAGCCGACCCCATTGACGCACGGCCTCTCCGGCCGGATCGGCCGCGAGCGCCGCGGGGGTGGGCCACCGCGCCAGCCACGCCTGGTAGGCGGGCAGCACCCGGCTGACCGGCGTCTGCTGCAGCATGATCTCGCTGACGAGCACCGCCCACGGCGACACCCCGGGCGCCCGCCAGGGCAGGTCGCGGGCATGAACCGAGTACCACCCGAGCACGGCATCGGCATAGGGCGATGGCACGGACGACAGCGACGGCGTTGACGGGGTTAGCGAGGACACGAGGAGCATTATGCGCGATAAACGACGCCCGCGGTCACGGGACGCGGCCCGTGAAACCTGGACCCGTTCGGAATGACCGTCCTGGTCTTTCATTCTCGTCCCCGCGAAGCCGTCACCACCGGCCGGGGAAGCCCGAAGCGGGCCGGGAACGGAGTCGTTCCCGGCCCGCTTCTGGCGTACTTTTTCTTCTAGCCGAGAGCCGTGGCCGTGCCCGGGCCTTCGCTCGACGGCGCCGCCGACGGGTTGGTCCCGCTGGACGGCTCGCTCGCCGTGGCGGCGACCAGGGCCGCCGCGTCGGGCACCGAGTCCGGCTTCGGGCGGCTGCTGAAGGTGAACTTCGTCTCCTCGCCGCTGCCCTCGACGTCGACGGTCACGATCGTCCCCGGCCGGAGCTCGCCGAACAGGATCTTCTCGGACAGCAGGTCCTCGATCTCCCGCTGGATCGTCCGGCGGAGCGGCCGGGCGCCGAGCACCGGGTCGTAGCCGCGCTCGGAGAGCAGCTTCTTCGCCGCGGGCCTGAGCTCGATGCCCATGTCGCGGTCCTTGAGCCGCTCGTCGAGCTTGGCGATCATCAGGTCCACGATCTCGAAGATCTCGCTCTGCTCGAGCTGGTGGAACACCACGATGTCGTCAACGCGGTTGAGGAACTCGGGCTTGAAGTGCTGCTTGAGCTCCTCGCCGACCTTCGCCTTCATCCGGTCGTAGGAACCGCGGGTCTCGCCCTGGCGGGCGAAGCCGACCGACACGCCCTTGGAGATGTCTCGCGTCCCCAGGTTCGTGGTCATGATGATCACGGTGTTCTTGAAGTCCACCATGCGGCCCTGCGCGTCGGTGAGGCGCCCGTCCTCAAGGATCTGCAGCAGCGAGTTGAAGATGTCCGGGTGTGCCTTCTCGATCTCGTCGAAGAGGACCACGGAGAACGGCTTGCGCCGCACCTTCTCGGTGAGCTGGCCGCCCTCCTCGTACCCGACGTAGCCGGGCGGGGAGCCGAACAGCCGGGAGACCGTGTGCTTCTCCATGTACTCGGACATGTCGAGCATGATCAGCGAGTCCTCGTCGCCGAACAGGAACTCGGCGAGCGTCTTGGACAGCTCGGTCTTACCGACACCGGACGGGCCGGCGAAGATGAACGAGCCGCCGGGGCGCTTCGGGTCCTTCAGGCCGGCCCGGGTGCGCCGGATGGCCTGGGACAGGGCCTTGATCGCGTCGTTCTGGCCGATGACCCGCTTGTGCAGCTCGTCCTCCATGCGGAGCAGCCGCTGGGACTCCTCCTCGGTGAGCTTGAAGACGGGGATGCCGGTCGCGGTGGCGAGGACCTCGGCGATGAGCTCCTCGTTGACCTCGGCGACGACGTCCATGTCGCCGGCCTTCCACTCCTTCTCCCGGGTGGCCTTCTTCGCCAGCAGCTGCTTCTCCGTGTCCCGGAGGGCGGCGGCCTTCTCGAAGTCCTGGGAGTCGATGGCCGACTCCTTCTACTTGCGGACCTGGGCGATCTTCTCGTCGTACTCGCGCAGGTCCGGCGGCGCGGTCATGCGGCGGATCCGCATCCGCGACCCGGCCTCGTCGATCAGGTCGATGGCCTTGTCCGGCAGGAACCGGTCGCTGATGTAGCGGTCGGCGAGCTGCGCGCTGGCCACGAGCGCCCCGTCTGTGATCGACACCCGGTGGTGCGCCTCGTAGCGGTCGCGCAGGCCCTTGAGGATCTCGATGGTGTGCGCGATCGTCGGCTCCGCGACCTGGATGGGCTGGAAGCGGCGCTCAAGCGCGGCGTCCTTCTCCAGGTACTTGCGGTACTCGTCGAGCGTCGTGGCCCCGATCGTCTGCAGCTCGCCGCGGGCCAGCATGGGCTTGAGGATGGAGGCCGCGTCGATCGCGCCCTCCGCCGCGCCCGCGCCGACGAGCGTGTGGATCTCGTCGATGAACAGGATGATGTCGCCCCGGGTGCGGATCTCCTTGAGGACCTTCTTGAGGCGCTCCTCGAAGTCACCGCTGTACCGCGAGCCGGCGACAAGCGCGCCGAGGTCAAGCGTGTAGAGCTGCTTGTCCTTGATCGTCTCGGGCACCTCGCCCTTGACGATCTTCTGCGCGAGCCCCTCGACCACCGCGGTCTTGCCGACGCCAGGCGCGCCGACCAGGACCGGGTTGTTCTTGGTGCGCCGCGACAGCACCT
>DAHWEX010000067.1 GCA_027326205.1 Actinomycetota bacterium | reverse complement strand
GTCAGGCCGCCGCCCGGTGCCGCCGCGACCCCGATGACCACCGAGAGCGTGTCAAGGCCGAAAAGCACGGTCGAGGTGACCCGCGCCCAGGACTTGCCCGCCAGGCAGCCGCGCGCCATCCAGAGCCACAGCCCGGCGCCGATCAGGCCGACGATGACGAGCACGGCAAGCTCCGCGTGATAGACGTTGTTCACCTGCGCCGTCGTCATCTTGCCGCGGTGCTGGATGATCGCGGTCTGGATGGTGTGCCGCATCAGCACGTCGATGACGATCCCGACCAGGCTCGCCGCGACGCCCGCGTACATGACCCGCGCCGCCCGGATGACGGACTGCGGCGCGCTGGCCGGCCCCGCGGCCGGCTCGGCAAAGCCGGAACCGTCTGGATACTGCTGGTACATGGCGACCCCTTTACACATGCGCTACCGAAATCGAACGTGACGCTACTCCTGTGCCCGGCCGGAGTCAGCAGCCAAGCCTCTTTCTGTACGGGTTTTTTGGCCTCATCGAGGAGCGCGAAAGCCTTCTCTGTGGCGGCAGCCGATGCCCGGGTCACCCGGGGAGCCGTAAAGTGCGGGGCATGACACTCCCTGAGATTCCCGCATCCCACGCCGACCTGCTCGGCGCGCAGGTCGGCGTGCTCGGCACCATCGGCGCGAGCGGCCGGCCGCAGCTGTCCGCCATCTGGTTCCTCGCCGAGGGCGGCACCGTGAAGTTCTCGCTGAATTCCACGCGGCGCAAGACGAAGAACCTGCGGGCGAACCCGAAGGCCAGCTTCCTGATCCTCGACCCGGCCAACCCGTACCGGTACGTGGAACTGCGCGGCGACGTGGAGATCACCCCGGATGACGACTACAAGTTCGCCGACCAGGTGGGCGCCAAGTACGGCGCGAACCTTCGCGACCGGGACCAGCCGGGCGACACCCGGGTGACCGTGACGCTCACGCCCGCCCGGGTCGTCGTCTGGGGCTGAGCCGCCGGGCCGAGGCAGGCGCCGACGGCGGCCAGGCACTGGCTTGGGCCGCGAGGGGCCGGAATCCGCCACCCTCGCGGCCCCGCGGGCCTCGCGCGGCAACGACGCGGCAATGACGCGGCCCCGGCGCCCGCCTACCCGCGGCGCGGCGCGATCACCGGACGGCCGTCGCCGCCGGTTACCACGTTCACCCGGGCCGCGTAGACGGACTCGATCAGGTCCTTGGTCAGCACGGCCTGCGGGCTGCCCGCGGCCACGACCCGCCCGCCGTCCAGCAGCACGAGCGTGTCCGCGTACTGCCCCGCGACCGTGAGGTTGTGCAGCGTGGACACCACGGTCAGCCCGGTGTCCGTCCTGAGCCGGTCGACGAGCTCGAGCACCTGCTGCTCGTGGCCGACGTCGAGCATGGAGGTCGGCTCGTCGAGCAGCAGCACCCGCGGCTCGCCCGCCAGGGCACGGGCCAGCACGGCCCGCTGCCGCTCCCCGCCGGACAGCCGCGCCAGCCGGCGCCGCGCGAGCCGGGTCACGTCCAGGCGGTCCATCGCGGCGGCCGCCCGCTCCCGGTCATGCCGTCCCGGCGACGCGAGGTAGCCCAGGTGCGGGGTCCGCCCGAGCAGGACGTACTGCGCGACCGTGAGATCCGGCGGCAGGACGGGTTCCTGGGGGACGTAGGCGAGCACCCGCGCACGCTCCCTGGCCGTCATCGCCCGCGCGTCGACAGAAGCGCCAGCAGACGCGCCAGCAGAGCCGGGAGAGCCGACAGAGCCGACAGAACCGGGAGAACCGACAGAACCGGGAGTGCTCCCCGAACTCATGTCCAGCCTGATCGTCCCGGCGTAGGGAACGAGTCCCGCCATGGCGCGGATCAGGGTGGACTTGCCCGCGCCGTTCGGGCCGATGAGCGCCAGCCAGCCGCCGCTGCCGACGGCGGCGTTGACCGCCTGGACGACGACGACGCGGTCGAGCGCGACGGTCACGTCGACGGCGGTGAGCGCGGTCATCAGGTCCCCACGTCGCCGGTGCCGCGCAGCACCCACACGAAGGCGGGCGCGCCGACGAGCGCGGTGACCACGCCGATCGGCAGTTCCGCCGGGGAGAGCACGGTGCGGGCCACGGTGTCGGCCAGCACGAGGAAGCCGGCCCCGAGCAGCAGGGACAGCGGCAGGACGCCGGAGTAGGAGGGGCCGGCGAGCCGGCGGGCGACATGCGGGATCACGATGCCGACGAAGCCGATCAGCCCGCTCACCGCGACCGCGCTCGCCGCGGCGAGCGCGCTGGCGGCGACGACCACCGCCCGGATCAGCCCCGGGCGCAGGCCGAGCGCCCGCGCCTCCTCGTCGCCGACGGAAAGCACGTCGAGGTGCCGGCCGTGCAGCAGGATGACGGCCGAACTGACGGCGGCGTACGGCGCGATCGTCGTCACCTGCGCCCAGGACGCCGCCGACAGCGAGCCGAGCAGCCAGCTGTAGACGGCCTGGATGTCGGACGCGGAGCGCTGCAGGACGAACGTCTGCACCGCGATGAGGAAGCTGCCGACCGCGATCCCGGCGAGCAGCAGCGTCGCGGTGCCGCCGCCGGCCGCGGCACCGCGGCCGGCGGCCGCGCCCGTGGCGTAGGCGACGGCGACCCCGGCCAGCGAGCCCGCGAACGCCGCGACGGGGACGGCACCAGTGCCGGAGGCGCCGAGGTACACGATCGCGAGCGTCGCGCCCAGGCCCGCCCCGGCGGACGCGCCGAGCATCCCCGAGTCGACGAGCGGGTTGCGGAACACGCCCTGGTAGCCGGCCCCGGCCAGCGCGAGCAGGCCGCCGACCAGCGCGCCGAGCACCACCCGGGGCAGCCTGATCTGGAACAGGACCGCCCGGTCGAGCGGGCCGAGGCTCGAGGGCAGGCGCAGCAGCGCCGCGGCCGTCGCCAGCGGGTTCAGGTCCGCCGCGCCCGCGAACGCGCCGGCCAGCGCCGCGGCGGCCAGGAAGGCCGCCGCGGCGCCGAGCGCGGTGTGCCTGCGCACCCGCCTTAGCCGCCCGCGGTCGCGGAGGCGGACGCGCTGGCCTGCAGCCGCACCGCCTGCTTGACCGCCGCGGCGATCTCGCCCACCAGTTCGGGGATGCGCGGCCCCCAGCGCGAGGCGATGTCGTCGTTGAGGCCGAACACCGCGTGATCGGCCACCGCCGGGAGCGCCGACCAGCCGGGGCGGCTGGCGACGACCGCCGGCGTCTGGCCGCCGTCGGCGGACTGGTTGTCCGCGAGCAGGATGAGCGCCGGCTTGGCGGTGACGATGTACTCCTGGGACAGCTGCGGGTACCCGCCGTCGGCCGGCTTGTTCGCCGCGTCGGCGATGTTCGTCAGCCCGAACAGGCCCACGATCTGCCCGATGAACGTCTTCGAGGTCGCGGAGTAGAACGGGTTGGCGCTCAGCTCCCAGTAGTAGCTCAGGTTCGTGGCGCCGCCCATCTTCAGCACCTCGGCGGCGATCTGCTTCTTCATGCCGCTGACGACCGCCGCCGCCTGGCCGGCGTGCCCGGTCGCCTGGCCGACCTGCTGGATCTGGTCGTAGGCGGCGGCGAGGGTGCCGACCGCGGGCTCGATCAGCACCGGGACGCCGAGCTTGGCGAGCCCCGCGACGAGGCCGCCGGCGTCCTGCGCCGCGATGACCAGCGACGGGCGGTACTTCGCGATCGCCTCGATGTTCGGGGTGAGGCCGGACAGGCTGGTCACCGGCGCACCGGACGGGTAGTTGGAATCCTGGTCGACGGCGACGACCTGCTTCCCGGCGCCGACCGCGTACAGGTCCTCGGTCGCGGTCGGGGACAGCGAGACGATCCGGGACGGCGCGGCCTTGATCGTGACCGCGCCGTTTCCCGCCTTGACCGTCAGCGGGAAGCTGGTCGACGTGACCGACGGCGTGACCGCCGCGGCCGGCGACGACGACGGCGTCGCGGAGACATTCGCGGTGGCGCCGCAGCCGGCCAGCGCGACGGCGCAGGCCGCGAGCGCGCCGGCCGCGAGGCGCGGGGAAACGCGGGTGGTACTCATTAGGGGTTACTTCCTCCCGAGGAGGCGGGAAGGAAGGCGAGGCCCCCGGCGCCGGAGCGGCCGGGACGGATCGCCCTTCCCACGAGGGCCGATGTCGTCATTTCACACCGGAGTCGACCTGGCTGGGACCCCGCGGGGGCGGGGTCGTCACAGTTGCGGGACAGCGCCGGAATGGCCGCGCTCGCGCGCGGCGTCACTGGCTTCGCTACCTGGCGTGATGTCAGCCTGTGGGGGGATGTACCAAAGGCTGGCGCCTTGTAATCTAACACGCGGTTTCCGAAGCAGGGCACGGTTTCAGCGCGCACCGGGACCGGAGCGCGGGACGGCGAAGGCGGGCGGGCCGCCGGACACGGTTACGAGGGGCCAGGTACACAAGGCATGCGGGAGCGGCTTAAGCGGCGGACGGTCCCGCTGATCGGCTCGACCCTCTTCGTCCTCATCGGGGTGTTCACCACGACCTGGGGGCCGACGCACCTGATGCACCGGGCCGAATGGGCGCTCCCCTACGACCTGTGGGGCACGCTCGACGCGACGGTCCGGCTTTCGCACGGGAACGTCGGCGGCATCTACGCGCCGGGCACCGGCCTGATCTCGCTGCCCGGCGCGGCCGTCATCCTGCTGCCGTGCGCGGCCCTGATCAACGCGCTCGGCCTGTCGCTGCAGCTACCCGGCCCGCACAACCTCCACCCGGCGGTCTGGCTGGTGGCCGGGCCGTACCAGATGGCGATCTCGTGCGTCACCTTGTTCGCGGCGGACGCGCTCGCCGAGCGGCTCGGCGTCTCCTGGTGGAAGCGGGCCCTGCTGCAGGTCGCCAGCCTCGGCATCCTGTGGTCGCCGTCGCCCCGCTGGGGCCACCCCGAGGACGCGTTCGCGCTGGGGATGCTGCTGTACGCGCTCCTCGCGCAGAGCAACGGCCGGATCGCGCTGGCCGGCTGGCTCACCGGCTGCGCCGTCTGCGTGCAGCCACTCGTCCTGCTCGCCCTGCCGGTGCAACTCGCGCTGCTGCCGTGGCGGCGGATGCTTCCCTTCCTGGTGCGGGGCGCGCTGCCGTCGGCGGTGCTGCTCGCCGCGGCGGCGATCGCCAACTGGCACGACACGTACCTGTCGGTGACCAGCCAGCCCAACTCCCCGGTCATCAACCACCCGACCGTGTGGACCTCGCTCGCCCCGCAGATGGCCAACCAGAACGTCGCGGCCGGCCCGTTCCGGCTGGCCACGATCGTGCTCGCCTGCCTGTGCGCCTTCGCCGTCCGGCGCCGCTGGCAGGCGCAGGCCCAGCCGCCCGGCCGGGCCGGCCGGCCCGGCCCCGGCCGACCCGAGCCCGGCGCGCTGGAATGGCCCGCCGCGCTGCTCGCGGACGTGGCGTGGTGGGTCGCGTTCACGCTCGCGCTCCGGTCGTTCTTCGAGCCGGTGATGGTGTCCTACTACCCGTGGCCCCCGATGGCGGTCGCCCTCATCCCGGCGGCGGCCCTGGGCTGGCGCCGCCTGTGGCTGGCGGGGCTGCTCGCCGGGGGCCTGACCGGCGCCGCCCAGGGCCCGTCGCACGCCGTGTGGATCTGGTGGGTGCCGCTCGTCGCCGGGCTGGTGATCTTGCTCGCCCTCTGCTATCCGGCTCGCGTCACCAGGCCGGAGCCGCTGCTGGCGCCGAGCGAGGCCACGACCTGAGTGGCCGCCGTCGGGTGCTACGTCGTTGAGACCCTTGGTGAAGCTGTCGCCAGGGGTGTAGTTACCTTGGGCAGCCAGCGTTGACCGGGAGGCCGGGACCAGCGGCCCGGTCACTTCTCCGGGGCACCCGCCGCCGCATCGCCCGCGGCACGGCGCTGGCCGCGGCCGCCTGTGCCGTCGCGGCCTGTGCCGTCGCGGCCTGCTCGGGAGCCGGCGGCCCGGCCGACCCCGTGCCTGGCCCGGGCACGCCGGCCGCCACGGCAGCGAGCGCCGCGACCGGGGGGACGAACTCGGCGAACGCGGCGGGCAGCGCCGGCGGCGACTGGACCCAGTTCGGCGGGAACGCCGCCAGGACCGGCATGGCCGAGGGCATCCCGAACGCCGGCGCCCTGTCCACCGCCTGGACCGCGCACCTCGACGGCGCCGTCTACGGCCAGCCGCTGGTCGTCGGCGACGAGGTGATCGCCGCGACCGAGAACGACAGCGTCTACGCGGTCAACCGGTCGACGGGGGCGACGATCTGGCGCGCGCACGTCGGCACTCCGGTGCCGCGGCAGGACCTGAACGGCTGCGGCGACATCTTCCCGCTCGGCATCACCGGCACCCCCGTCTACGACGCGGGCAACGGCCTGGTCTACGCCGTCGCCGAGGTGACCGGGTACCGGCACCTGCTGGTCGCGGTCGACGCCAGCACCGGCGCGGTCAGGCTGAGCCGCCCCCTCGACCAGCCGACGGCGGCCAACCAGCCCGCGTACAACCAGCAGCGGCCGGCGCTCGCGATCGACGACGGCCGGGTCTACGCCGCGTTCGGCGGTCTCTCCGGCGACTGCGGCGCCTACCAGGGCGGCGTGGTGAGCGCGCCGCTCGCCGGCGACGGCCCGCTGACCAGTTGGCACACCCCGACGAGCCGGGAGGGCGCCGTCTGGGGTCCCGGCGGCCCGGTCACCGGCTCCGACGGGGACCTGTGGATCGCCGTCGGCAACGGCGCGGCCGGCCCTGGCGAGGCGTACGACGGCAGCGACTCGGTCACCGAGCTCAGCCCGTCCCTGCGGCGCGTCGCCTTCTTCGCACCGGGCATCTGGGCGCAGGACAACGACCAGGACCAGGACCTCGGCTCCACCCAGCCGGTCCTCGCCGCGGGCGGCGCCGTGTTCGTCATGGGCAAGCGGGGCGTCGGCTACCTGCTGAACGAAAACCACCTCGGCGGGATCGGCGGCCAGGTCGCCCAGCAGGACATCTGCGATTCCCAGGGCAGCGACGCGGTGCACGGCGCCGTCGTGTACGCGCCGTGCCAGGACGGCGGTATGGCCGCCATCGACGTCGACGCGGCGGCGAAGACCGTCCGGGTGCTGTGGCGCGGCCCGGCCTCCGCCCAGGGCTCCCCGGTGGGCGGCGGCAACGCGATCTGGGTCACCGACTACTCCCCCGCCGCCGGCGGCACCCTGTACGAGCTGAACCCGGCCACGGGCGCGGTGCGGCACCAGATCACGATCGGCGACGGCCTGCCGCACTTCTCGTCGCCGTCGCTGAGCGGCGGCACCGCGTACCTCGGCACGCTGGCCGGCCTCACCGCGGTCAACGGCGCGTAGCGCGGCGCCGCCGTCTGCGGTCAGGGGCCGGGGCCGGCGGCCGGCCGCGGGTCCGCCCGGGGCTCGCGGTATCAGGCGGAACGGGCCGTTGCCGCGCCGCCCTCCGTCCCCGCCGCCAAAAAGGAGGGTGACGGACGAGGGTGAAACAACGGTCCGTTCGGTATGAGAATTTTCTTGACTCTTGGGAAAGAAAGCAACCAACAAGAGATGAAAAAGTAACGTTTCGGTGATGTTTAATCGGAGTTCCCCGAGGAAGGGAGCCAGCACGCACGCGGCGCGGTTGGATGAGAGCGAAGGCGCTGTGATGTCTGGAGGCGAAGCGTCGTGAGCGCGGTGGGTCGGATCGTCGTCGGGGTTCACGGGTCGCTGGGCAGCCTGCAGGCGCTGCGCTGGGCGGCCGGCGAGGCACGGGAGCGGCGGGTGCCGCTGCTGGCGGCCCTCGCCTGGATACCGCCAGGCGGTGACCTCGCCGAGCGCTCCCACCCGTCCCCCTACCTGCGCCGGGTGTGGCAGGACACGGCCCTGGCCCGGCTCACCGGCGCGTTCGACGAGTGCCTCGGCGGGATTCCCGGCGACCTGGACGGGCACCTGCTCGTGGAGCGCGGCGACGCCGGGCGGGTGCTCGTCGCCGCGGCCGGGCAGCCGGGCGACCTGCTCGTGATCGGGACCGGCCGCCGGAACCCGGTCGGCCGGGCGCTGCGCCGGTCCGTCGCGCGCTACTGCCTGGCCCACGCCCGCTGCCCGGTGCTCGCGGTGCCGCCCACGGCGCTGATGGAGGAGGTACGGCACGGGCTGCTGCCCTGGCCGCTGCGGGGCCGGCGCGCGCTCGTCCCGGGTCCCGACCTTCCCGGCGGCTGACGAGGCGCCGTACCCCGCGCAGAGCCCCGGGACCCGGATGAGCGGGTTCGCGGGGCTTTCGCATGGGGTCTGTTAGGAAGCCCCGAGGGATCGCATGGGAGCCGTCAGGGTCGCGATCCGGGGCGCCGATCAGGGCTTTGATTAGGTCGTTCGGGCTGCGGCCAGCCGGGCCGCGTCTCGCGGCGTCCCGGGAGGCCGCGCGGCAACAGCTAGGAGCCGTCATGAATGACCTGTTGGTGGCCGGCCTCACGATCGTCGTTTTCGGTGCGTTCTTCCTCCTGGTGAGGGTGGTCGAGCACCTTGAGCGCTGAGAACTGGGTCGGCCTCATCGTCGCCGTCGTCCTCACCATCTACCTGGTCTACGCCCTCGTCCGGCCGGAGCGCTTCTGATGAGCGGTGCCGTCGCGGGGGTGCTGCAACTCGGGCTGCTGGTCGCCGCCCTGGCGGCCTGTTACCGGCCGCTCGGCGACTACATGGCCCGCGTCTTCCTGTCCGACAGGCACTGGCGGGTGGAGCGGGCCTGGTACCGGCTGGCCGGCATCGACCCCGGGGCCGACCAGCGCTGGGGCAGCTACGCCCGGTCCATGCTGGCCTTCTCCGGCGTCAGCGTCCTGTTCCTCTACCTGCTTGAGCGGGTGCAGAACCACCTGCCGTACGCCAACGGCATGGCGCCCGTCCCGTCGTTCCTCGCCTGGAACACCGCGGCCTCGTTCGTCACCAACACGAACTGGCAGAACTACGCGGGCGAGTCGACCATGGGCTACACCGTGCAGATGGCCGGCCTCGCCGTGCAGAACTTCGTCAGCGCGGGCGTCGGCATCGCCGTGCTGATCGCGCTGGTCCGCGGCTTCATGCGGAACAAGACCGACCGGCTCGGCAACTTCTGGGTCGACATCACCCGGGCCGTGGTCCGGCTGCTGCTCCCGCTTTCGGTGATCGGCGCCGTCATCTTGATGGCCGCCGGCGTGATCGACAACTTCACCCCCACCCACCTGATCGCCGCGGTCACCGGCGGCCAGCAGACGATGGTTGGCGGCCCGGTGGCCTCGCAGGAGGTCATCAAGGAACTGGGCAACAACGGCGGCGGGTTCTTCAACGCCAACTCGGCGCATCCGTTCGAGAACCCCAGCCCCTTCTCCAACTGGTTCGAGATCTTCCTGATGCTCGTGATCCCGTTCGCGCTGCCGCGCACGTTCGGCAAGATGGTCGGCGACAACCGGCAGGGCTACCTGCTGGTCGCGGTCATGCTGGGCCTGTGGCTGACCTCGGTCGGCCTGATCTCCCTGTTCGAGTGGCAGCACGCGGGCACCGCGCTGCAGGCCGCGGGCGGGGCGATGGAGGGCAAGGAGGTCCGGTTCGGCATCCCCGGCTCGGCGCTGTTCGCCGGGTCGACGACCGCGACCTCGACGGGAGCCGTCAACTCCTTCCTCGACTCGTTCACCACCTTCGGCGGCATGGTCGCCCTGTGCAACATGATGCTCGGCGAGGTGGTGCCCGGCGGCGCAGGCGCCGGGCTGTACGGCCTGCTCATGCTGGCCGTGCTGACCGTGTTCATCGGCGGCCTCATGGTCGGCCGCACGCCGGAGTACCTCGGCAAGAAGATCCGCCCGACCGAGATGAAGTGGGCGGCGGCCTACATCCTGGCCACGCCGTTCTGCGTCCTGGTCGGGTCGGCGCTTTCGCTCGGGCTCAGCGTGCCGCAGCGGTCGATACTCAACCCCGGGCCGCACGGCCTGACCGAGATCGTCTACGCGTTCACCTCGATGGGCAACAACAACGGCTCGGCGTTCGCGGGCCTCGCCACGAACACCGGCTGGTACAACCTGGCCGGCGGCGTGGTGATGCTGGTCGCCCGGTTCGCGGCGATGATCTTCGTGCTCGCGCTTGGCGGCTCGCTCGCGCGACAGCAGAAGGTGCCCGAGTCGGCCGGCACGCTGAAGACGCACGGCCCGCTGTTCGCCGGGCTGCTCGTCGGCGTGATCGTGATCCTCGTCGGCCTGACCTACTTCCCCGCGCTCGCGCTCGGGCCGTTCGCGGAAGGGCTGCGCTGATGGCTGGCATCCGGTCAAGGTCACGAACGCCGCTACCCGCGTCGGTCCAGGACGGCCCGGCGGCCCCGGCGGCCCCGGCGCGCCGCGTCGGCGGCGGGCTGCTCGACCCGCGCCTGCTGTGGAAGTCGCTGCCCGGCGCGTTCCAGAAGCTGGACCCGCGGGTTCAGCTTCGGAACCCCGTCATGTTCGTCGTCGAGGCCGGCTCGGCGCTGACCACCTACTCGGCGGTCATCCACAGCTCGGTCTTCGCCTGGACGATCACCGGCTGGCTCTGGCTGACCGTGCTGTTCGCCAACCTGGCCGAGGCGGTCGCCGAGGGCCGGGGCAAGGCCCAGGCGGAGACGCTGCGCCGGACCAAGCGGGAGACCACGGCGCGCAAGCTGGCCGGCTGGCGTCCCGGCGACACGGCCTACCGCATCGAGGAGGTGCCCGGTACCCGGCTCGCGGTCGGCGACTTCGTGATCGTCGAGGCGGGGCAGGTCATCCCGGGCGACGGCGACGTCGTCGAGGGTGTCGCCTCGGTCGACGAGTCCGCGATCACCGGCGAGTCGGCCCCGGTCATCCGCGAGTCCGGCGGCGACCGGTCCGCGGTCACCGGCGGCACCCGGGTGCTGTCGGACCGGGTCATCGTGCGGATCACCTCCAAGCCGGGCGAGACGTTCATCGACCGGATGATCTCCCTCGTCGAGGGCGCGTCCCGGCAGAAGACGCCGAACGAGGTCGCGCTGAACGTGCTGCTCGCCTCGCTGACGCTGATCTTCGTGATGGCGGTCGTCACCCTGCAGCCGATGGCCTTCTACTCGAAGGACCCGCAGAACCTGATCATCTTGGTGGCGCTGGTCGTCGCGCTGATCCCCACCACCATCGGCGCGCTGCTGTCGGCGATCGGCATCGCCGGCATGGACCGGCTGGTCCAGCGGAACGTGCTGGCGATGTCGGGCCGCGCCGTCGAGGCCGCGGGCGACGTGAACACGCTGCTGCTCGACAAGACCGGCACGATCACGATCGGCAACCGGCAGGCGGCCGATTTCCTGCCCGTCGGCGGGGTCCGCGTCGAAGCGCTCGCCGACGCCGCCCAGCTCTCGTCGCTGGCCGACGAGACGCCGGAGGGGCGCTCCGTGGTCGTCCTGGCCAAGGAGCGGTTCAACATCCGCGAGCGCGGGGCCGGCGAGCTTCCCGGTGCGGTGTTCGTGCCGTTCGCCGCGCAGACCAGGATGAGCGGCGTCGACCTGGCCCCCGCGGCCGGCGGCAGCGGGCGCCAGGTCCGCAAGGGCGCGGCGTCCGCCGTGCGCGGCTGGATCACCGACAACGGCGGGACCGTGCCCGACGAGCTCGGCGTGCTGGTGGACGGGATCTCCGCGGCCGGCGGCACGCCGCTGGTCGTGGCGGAGCGCGCTCCCGGCGCGGCGGCGCGCGCGCTCGGCGTCATCCACCTCAAGGACATCGTCAAGCAGGGCATCAGGGAGCGGTTCGCCGAGATGCGGGCGATGGGCATCCGCACCGTCATGATCACCGGCGACAACCCGCTGACCGCCCGGGCGATCGCGGCGGAGTCCGGCGTGGACGACTTCCTCGCCGAGGCGACACCGGAAGACAAGATGGCGCTGATCAAGCGGGAGCAGGAGGGCGGCAAGCTCGTCGCGATGACCGGCGACGGCACCAACGACGCGCCCGCCCTCGCCCAAGCCGACGTCGGCGTGGCGATGAACACCGGCACCTCGGCCGCGAAGGAGGCCGGGAACATGGTCGACCTCGACTCCAACCCGACCAAGCTCATCGAGATCGTGGAGATCGGCAAGCAACTGCTGATCACCCGCGGCGCGCTGACCACCTTCTCGATCGCCAACGACGTCGCGAAGTACTTCGCGATGCTGCCGGCGATGTTCGGCGGGGTCTTCCCCGGCCTCGAGAAGCTCAACATCATGCGGCTGCACAGCCCGGAGTCGGCGATCACCTCGGCGATCATCTTCAACGCGCTGATCATCATCGCGCTGATCCCGCTCGCGCTGCGCGGCGTCCGCTACAAGCCGTCGTCGGCGTCCGCGATGCTCGCCAGGAACATCTGGATCTACGGCGTCGGCGGTCTCATCCTCCCCTTCGTCTGCATCAAGGGGATCGACCTCATCATCATGAACATCCCCGGATTCAGGTGAACCCCGCCATGGACCGTCTTCCCTCGCTGCTCCGGCAGCACATCGCCGCGCTCCGCCTGCTGCTCGCCTTCACCGTGCTCTGCGGCCTGGTGTACCCGGTGGCCCTGTGGGGCGTCGCCCAGGTCGCGTTCAAGAACCAGGCCAACGGGTCGCTCGTCTCGGTCAACGGCAAGGTCGTCGGGTCCTCGCTGCTCTGCCAGGAGTTCGTCGACGCCAGGGGCAACCCGCTGCCGCAGTACTTCCAGCCCCGCCCCTCCAACGCGACCAGCGGCGCGAAGACCGACTACGGCTGCGACGCCGGCTACTCGGGAGCGTCGAACCTCGGGCCGGACAACTCCGCGCTGCTGCGCACGGTCAAGGCGCGGCAGCGGCAGATCGCGGCGTTCGACCACGTGCCCGTCGCGCAGATCCCGCCGGACGCGGTGACCTCGTCGGCGTCCGGCCTCGACCCGGACATCTCACCGCAGAACGCGGACATCCAGGTCGCCCGGGTCGCGGCGGCGCGGCACCTGCCGACGGCCACCGTGCGGGCCCTCGTCGGCAAGTACACCCAGGGGCGCTCGCTCGGCTTCCTCGGCGAGCCCCGGGTGGACGTCGTGACGCTGAACATCGCGCTCGACGAACTCCCGGGCCAGGGGAAGTAGGCCCCGTCCCGGCGCGGCCAGGAAACCCCGGGAATGCCCCCAAGAGCTGACCTCTTGGGGGCATTACGGGTAGTCTCTGCGTGCCGGCCCTGGATCTTTCTGCTGGCCCGGGATTTACCGGCATTGCGGCACGGCGGCATGGGAGCACGAGATGGAACCGCTATCCGCGAACGACCCCCGCATGATCGGGGAGTTCCGGCTGCACGCCCAGTTGGGCGCGGGGGGCATGGGGCAGGTCTACCTTGGCTTCTCCCCCGCCGGACGGGCCGTCGCGGTCAAGGTCATCCACCAGCAGTTCACCCGCGACCAGGAGTTCCTGCGGCGGTTCAGCAACGAGGTGGCGGCGGCGAGCGCCGTCGGCGGCATGTACACCGCGCCCGTCGTCGACTACGACCTGAACAGCGCCGCGCCCTGGCTGGCCACGGCGTACGTGCCGGGGCCGACGCTCGCCGCGTTCATCGGCAAGCACGGCCCGCTGCCGGAGACGGCGCTCTGGCGGCTCGCCGCCGGGCTCGCCGAGGCGCTGCGCGCGGTGCACGCCAAGGGCCTGATCCACCGCGACCTCAAGCCCGCCAACGTGCTGCTCGCCGACAGCGGGCCGCACGTCATCGACTTCGGCATCTCCCGCGCGTCGAGCAGCATGACCCAGCTCACCTCGGTCGGCATGGCGATCGGCACCACCGGCTACATGTCGCCGGAGCAGGCGCAGGTGCAGACCGTGGGGCCGCCGAGCGACATGTTCTCCCTCGGCTGCGTGCTCGCGTTCGCCGCGACGGGCAGCCCGCCGTTCAACGGCGACAACCCCGCCTCGATCCTCTACCGGATCGTCTCGGCGGAGCCGGACCTGGCCAAGGTCCCCCCGGTGTTCCGCCAGGTGGTCACGGCCTGCCTGCGGAAGAACCCCGCCGAGCGGCCGACGCCCGGCCAGCTCATCGGCCTGATCAACCAGTCCGGGCCGGCCACCCCGGCCACGCTCGGCTCGTTCTGGCCGGGCGACGTGGCCCGCGCCATCGCCGCGGAGCAGGCCGCCCAGACGCCGGCCGGGCTCACCCCGCCCGAGCCGTTCGCCGGGGCGACGTCGCCGGCGCCGGGCGGAATGCCCGGGACGACCGGCCCGGCCGTGGAACCGGGCTTTCCTTCGCCCGCGCCGAGGGCCGTGCCGCAGGAGCGGACCCCGACCGTCCTGGCCGCGCCGTCCTCGGGGCCGGGCGCCGGCGCCACCGGTCACGCGCCGATGATCGCCGACGGCTACTACTCCGCGGCGCAGCAGCCGTCCGGCCCGGCGACCCCGCCCGGTTCTCCGCTGCCGGGGTCGTCGCTGCCGCCGGCGGGAGCACCGCCGCAGCCGTATAGCGATCATCAGCAGCCCTACCCGGGGCAGGCGCCCGGCGGGCAGCAGCCGTCGTACGGGCAGGGATCGTACGGGCAGGGATCGTACGGGCAGGCGGCTTACGGTGCGAACCCGTTCGGGCAGGAGCCGTCCGGCCCGACGCCGTACCCGGGAGCGCCGGCGCCCTACGGCGCGCAGCAGCCCTCCTATCCCAGCCAGCCGGCCGTGCAGTACACCCCGGGGCGGCGCAAGCCGATGGTCAACGAGGTTCCCCAGGTCGTGCACAACGCTGTCCGGCTCATGTACACGGGCTTCGCGGTGACCGTGGCCGCCTTCGTGCTGAGCATCATCGCCTTCGGCCGCTACAGCCACAACGTGACCGTGTACCAGGACCTGGGCCGGACCGCCGCCGCGAACAGCCAGAACTCGATGGCCGGGGCGAGCGCTATCGCGCTGAGCGCCGACGTCCTCGGCCTCATCTGCTGGCTCTGGCTGGCCGCCGCCGCCCGGCGCGGCAACGGCTGGCCCCGGATCGCCGGCCTGGTGCTGCTGTGCGTGTACTCGGTCATCACGCTGGTCGCCGTGTTCGGCACCAAGAACGACCCCGGCGCGCAGTTCGCCACGATCGTGGTCTGGGCCCTGGGCCTCGTCGCGCTGGTCCCGCTGTGGACCCAGCAGGCCCGCGAGTTCTGCGACGCCTGGCGCAAGCGCTAGCCCCCGGCAGGAATCCCCGGGTGCATGGATGTCGTTAGGCCGGCCACGGTCGCCAGGGTGGCTGCCGCACTATAAAGGTATGGCCGGACGGAACGAGGGCCGTGACTCGCCACGCGGGCAGCTACGGATCTACCTGGGCGCGGCCGCCGGGGTGGGCAAGACGTACGCGCTGCTCTCGGAGGGGCACCGGCGGGCCGAGCGCGGGGCCGACGTGGCCGTCGCGTTCGCCGAGACGCACGGGCGGCCGCAGACGGCGGCGCTGCTCGACGGGCTTGAGGTCATCCCGCGCGCGAGGCTCTCCTACCGGGGCAGCGAGTGGGAGGAGATGGACCTCGGTGCGGTCCTCGCCCGCAAGCCGCAGATCGCGCTCGTCGACGAGCTAGCGCACACGAACGTGCCCGGCACCCGGCACGCCAAGCGCTGGCAGGACGTCGCCGAACTGCTCGACGCGGGCATCGACGTGATCTCCGCCGTCAACATCCAGCACCTGGAGTCCGTCACGGACGTGGTCGAGCAGATCACCGGGGTTCCGCAGCGGGAGACCGTGCCCGACGCGGTGGTCCGGGCCGCCGACCAGGTCGAGCTGGTCGACATGACCGCCGAGGCGCTGCGCCGCCGGATGGCGCACGGCAACGTCTACCCGCCGGAGAAGATCGACGCGGCGCTCACCAACTACTTCCGTGCGGGCAACCTGACCGCGCTGCGGGAGCTCGCGCTGCTCTGGCTGGCCGACAAGGTCGACGAGGGGCTGCAGAAGTACCGGGCCGAGCACAACATCACCTCGACCTGGGAAGCGCGCGAGCGGATCGTCGTGGCGCTCACCGGCGGCCCCGAGGGTGACACGCTGATCCGGCGGGCCGCCCGGATCGCCGCCCGAGCCTCAACACGGGCATCCGGCGGTGACCTGCTCGCGGTGCACGTCACCAGGTCCGACGGGCTCACCGGGGCGAACCCGGCCACCCTGGCCCGGCAGCGCCAGCTCGTCGAGTCGCTCGGCGGCACGTACCACCAGGTCGTCGGCGACGAGATCTCCGACGCGCTGCTCACCTTCGCCAAGGCGGAGAACGCCACCCAGCTCGTCCTCGGCGCCAGCAGGCGCGGGTGGCTGCTCGCCCTGCTGACGGGCCCGGGGATCGGGTCGCGGACCATCCGCGACTCCGGTCCCATCGACGTGCACATCGTCACCCACCCGCACGTCGGCACCCAGTGGGGCATCCTCCCCCGCTACCGGGGCGGTATCACCCGCCGCCGGCAGGTCGCCGGGTGGATCCTCGCCGCGGCGCTCGCTCCGCTGGCCACGCTGATCCTGGCCACCGACCGGGCCGGCGTCAACCTGACGAGCGACGTGCTCGGGTTCCTCGTCGCGGTGATCGCCGTCGCGCTCGTCGGCGGGTTCCTGCCTGCCGTAGCCGAGGCGGTCGCCGCGTCGCTGCTGCTCAACTACTACTTCACCCCGCCGATCCACTACTGGACGATCGCGGAGGCGAACAACGCGCTGGCGCTCGCGGTGTTCGTCGCCGTGGGGCTGGCCGTGAGCTGGGTGGTGGACACCACCGCGCGGCGGACCAAGCAGGCGGCACGCGCGAACGCCGAATCGGAACTGCTGGTGACCACGGCGGGGTCCATCCTGCGCGGCCAGGGCGCGGTGGACGCGCTGCTCGAACGGACCAGGGAGGCCTTCGGCATGCGCTCCGCCTGCCTGCTTGAGCGCCGGGACTCCGCCGTGAGCGCGGCCCGGGGACCGGCGGCGGACTGGCACCTGGTCGCCTGGGCCGGCGCGGACCCGGCCCGGAGTCCCGACGAGGCCCAGGTGGAGGTCCCGGTCACGGACACGCTGTCGCTCGCGCTCACCGGCCGCACGCTGCCCGCCGGCGACCGCCGGGTGCTCGGCGCGTTCGCCGCCTACGCGGCGGCCGCGCTCGAGCAGCAGCGGCTCGCCGCCGAGGCGGAGGCGGCCAAGCCGATCGCCGCCGCCGACCGGATGCGCACCGCCCTGCTCGCGGCGGTCAGCCACGACCTGCGCACCCCGCTCGCCTCGGCCAAGGCGGCGGTGACCTCGCTGCGCGCCCCCGACATGCACTGGAACGCCGCCGACACCGCGGAACTGCTCGCCACCGCGGACGAGTCGCTCGACCGGCTCACCCGCCTGGTCGCCAACCTGCTCGACATGTCCAGGCTGCAGGCCGGCGCGCTGTCGCTGTTCCCCCGGCCGTCGGGGCTCGACGAGGTCGTCGCGATGGCGCTTGACAACCTGGGCCAGGCGGGCCGGGAGATCTCGGTGGAGATTCCCGACACCCTGCCCGCGGTGCGCGCCGACCCGGCGATCCTGGAGCGCGTCGTGGTGAACCTCACGGAGAACGCGCTGCGCTACTCTCCCGCGGGCAAGGCGCCGCTGCTCACCGCGTCCGCGCTCGGTGACCGGGTCGAACTGCGCGTTGTGGACCGGGGCCCTGGCATCCCCGACGCCGGCAAGGACCGCATGTTCGTTCCGTTCCAGCGGCTCGGCGACACCGACAACACGACCGGAGTGGGGCTGGGCCTGGCCCTGTCGCGCGGCCTGACCGAGGCAATGGGCGGGACGCTGACCGCAGAGGACACGCCGGGTGGCGGGCTGACCATGACCGTGTCGGTGCCGGCCGTCGCCGGATCCGGTTACCACTACGAGCCCGGCCAGCGCGAGCGCGAGGAGGCCGGGCAGTGAGCGAGCCGGGGGGGTGCGGCGCTGCCTGGACCGAGGAGCGACGAAGGAGCGACGAGGGAAGG
>DAHWEX010000062.1 GCA_027326205.1 Actinomycetota bacterium | reverse complement strand
CCCGCCTCGGACAGCGCCGTGACGAACCCGCCGTGCTCGTCCTGCGGCACGCTGAGCAGTTCGCCGAGCCAGTCGGTCAGCTCGGCCCGGCCCGGCCCGGTGATCTCGTAGGTGGTCCGTTCCGGCTGGCGGCCGTCCCGGTCCAGGAACGCGGCCTGGATGAAGCCGTGTTTCTCCAGGTTCTCCACGACGGTGTAGAGCGAACCCCAGTTGACCTTGAAGTTCTGGTCCTTGCCGCGCGCCCGGAGCGTCTGCGCCATCTCGTACGGGTACATGGGCTTCTGCGCGAGCAGGGACAGCAGCGACAGCGCGAGCAGGTTCCCTACCTTGCGCCGCTTAGCCACCGGCCCGCTCCTTCGCTCGCTTCCGAATACTCGTAGGCGAGTATACGCTCGAGAGCGCCAGATTCAAGACCTATCGCGAATTAGGTAACGTCCGCGACCTCGTCCAGCCGAGCCGGGCGCAAAATGCCGCCGAGCTAAGGAAAGCGCGGCGCCCCGGCCGCCCGCAGGACAGCGGCGATCGGCACATCACCGCTGATCAGCGGTTAACTTGGAAACTTTGCACTAGGTGGAAATAAAGAACGCGTAGCACGTTCTTTCTTTCCACCTAGTGCGGAAATACCGCACTAGGAGAGCAGGCGCAAGCACGGCAATACCGGCAAGCCAGGCATACGGGGCGGCATGGGGCCCGGGCACGGAAGGGGGCCGGGTCCGAAGACCCGCCCCCCTTCCGCCGGAACGCCCGGGGCGTCGCGGCCCGGGCGGGCCGGAGACGCCCGCATTTTTGCCCGAACGGGCGCACCGTGAAGCCGCTGACGGATGCGGAGAAACCGGGGCCCGTTCGGAAATCGGCTGATTTTGATTTTGATTTTGAGTTTGCGGGTGATTTACGGCTTAACCGAAGAAGACTTCGGATTCCGCGTAGCGGTCCGGGGGCACGAGCTTGAGCTCGCGGGTGGCCTCGGTCAGCGGGACGCGGACGATCTGGGTGCCGCGCAGTGCGACCATCGTGCCGAAGGCCTCGTCGTGGACCGCCGCGACCGCGTGCAGGCCGAAGCGGGTCGCCAGGACCCGGTCGAACGCCGTCGGGGTGCCGCCGCGCTGGATGTGGCCGAGAACCGTGCAGCGGGCCTCCTTGCCGGTGCGCTTCTCGATCTCCGCGGCGAGGTACTGGCCGACCCCGCCGAGCCGGACATGGCCGAAGGCGTCCAGTTGGCCGGACTGCAGGGCCAGTTCCTCGTGTTGCGGGTGCGCGCCCTCGGCGACCACCACGATCGGGGCGTACCGGGTCTGGAAGCGGTGCTCGACGTACGCGATCACCTTGTCGATGTCGAACGGGCGCTCGGGGATGAGGATGACGTTGGCGCCGCCCGCGAGGCCCGCGTGCAGCGCGATCCAGCCCGCGTGGCGGCCCATCACCTCGACGATCAGCGCCCGGTGGTGGCTCTCCGCCGTCGTGTGCAGCCGGTCGATCGCCTCCATGGCGATGTTCACCGCCGTGTCGAAGCCGAACGTGTAGTCGGTGGCGCCGAGGTCGTTGTCGATGGTCTTCGGCACGCCGACCACCGGGATGCCCTCGTCGTTCAGCCGGGCGGCGACGCCGAGCGTGTCCTCGCCGCCGATCACCACGAGGGCGTCGACGCCCAGCCCGTCCATGTTGTCCTTGATCCGCTCGATGCCGGTCCGGCCGGGGCCGGCGGCGGAGAACGGGTTCGTCCTCGACGAGCCGAGGATGGTCCCGCCTCGCGGCAGGATGCCGCGCACCGCGTTGATGTCAAGCGGCATCGTGTCCGCTTCCAGCGGCCCCCGCCAGCCGTCACGAAAGCCGAGGAACTCGATGCCGTACTCCTGAATTCCCCGGCGCACCACTGCGCGGATCACCGCGTTCAGTCCGGGGCAGTCGCCGCCCCCGGTAAGGACTCCCACTCGCATAAGACAAAGCCTAGCCGTCTGGAAGGCGGTTGCAATGGGCACCTGACAATGCCGGCAATGCAATCGATAACATCGATAACTCTTTCGCCGGCGGCGCTTCCTGAGCGCTCTCTTTTACCCGTTTCGCGTACATATTAACGTATTCCTGCCCGGACAGTTTCGCGATCTCGGCGATGATCTCGTCGGTGACCGCGCGCAGCGCCTCGCGGTCGGTCTCCCGGCCGTGGTAGCGGGAGAACTCCATCGGCTTGCCGAAGATCACCCCTGGCCTGACGCCGAGCTTCGGGTGGTGCGAACCGGGCGGCAGGAACTCGAAGGTGCTGATCATCGCGCACGGCACGACGGGCGCGCGCGACTCCAGGGCCAGCCGGGCCACGCCGGTGCGGCCCCGGTAGAGGCGGCCGTCCGGGGAGCGCGTGCCCTCGGGGTAGATGCCCAGGACCTTGCCCTCCGCGAGGACGCGCAGGCCGGACCGCAGGGCGCGCTCGCTGGCCTCGCCGCCGGCCCGGTCGATCGGGATCTGCCCGACGCCGCTGAAGAACATGCGGCTCGCCAGGCCCTTGAGGCCCTTGCCGGTGAAGTACTCGGCCTTGGCGAGGAACACCACCTTGCGCGGCAGCGGCAGCGGACCGAAGAAGTGATCGGAGAACGAGAGGTGGTTGCTCGCGAGGATGACCGGGCCGCGCCGCGGCACGTTCCGCCGCCCGCGCGACCAGGGCCGGAACACGACCCACAGCGCTATGCCCAGCGTGTACTTCGCTACCCAGTAGAACACGGATACATCGTCCCACGTCCCACGAAATCTATGGGACTATGCAGAGGTGTCGTCAATGTCACCGGGTGCCGTGCCGCCGCTGGCCGCGCCTTTCTCCGCTGACGGGGGCCCCACCGGCGTCCTCGTCCTGCACGGCTTCACCGGGTCTCCGCGCACCGTGCGGCCGTGGGCGGAAAGCCTTGCCGACGGCGGGCTGACCGTGCGGGTGCCGCTGCTCGCCGGGCACGGGGCCGACTGGCGGGTCCTGGCGAAGACCGGGTGGACGGACTGGTATGCCGACGCCGAGCGCGCCTTCACCGAGCTCTACGCCCGCTGTGAGCAGGTCTTCGTCGCCGGAATCTCGATGGGCGGCTGCCTGGCCTTCCGGCTCGCGCAGACGCAGGGCGACCGGGTCAGCGGCCTGGTCGTGGTGAACCCGTCGCTGGCCGGCGACAACCCGCTGATCCCGTTGGCGCCGGTCCTCAAGTACGTGGTCAAGGCGATCCCGTCGATCGGCGGGGACATCAAGAAGCCCGGGGTGCAGGAGGGGGCCGCGAAGAAGACCCCCCTCGCGTCCGTCGCGACACTGCCCGCGATGTGGCAGGTCACGGCCGCCGCGCTGGCGTCCGTGACCCAGCCCGTGCTCGTCTACCGCTCCACGGTCGACCACGTGGTCGGGCCCGCCAGCATGAAGGTGCTGACCGGGGCCCTGCCGGGCGCGGAGGTGCGGATGCTCGGCAACAGTTATCATGTCGCAACGCTTGACAACGACGCATCGGAGATCTTCGATGGCACCCGGGCTTTCATCCAGAAGCACAGCATCGGGCAGCAAAACGGGTAAGACTTAAGGATGCGGATCCGAAGGGGGCTCGCATCCCCAGGGGAGAACAGTGGCTGAGGGGGACGTGCCGGGGGGAACCGGCCCAGGCAGCAGCGGAGACGGCAGAGACGGCGACGAGGCCGTCTGGCTGGACCTAGTCGCCCGCTTTAACGCGACCGCGATGGCCGATGGGGCGCCGCCCTGGCCGGACAGGGAGAACCTGGCCGGGCCGGTGCGCGTCACTCCGGCGATCCCGCCGGCCTCGCCGCCGTCGGTGCCCGAGGCGCTGCCGCGGGAGCCGCCGGCCAGTCCCACCGGGCTGCCGGGGCTGGCCGCGGTCCCGCCCGCGCCGGACGCCGCGGTCTCCGAACGTCCGGTTCCGGAAAGGCCTGACGGCCCGGCACCGGACGACACCCTGCCCGACCAGCCGTGGCCCGGGTTTACCGCGGGACGAGGACCGCGGGACGCGGCGCCCGTGAGCGACCCCGCGGACGACCACTACATACCGCCGGTCCCGCCGCCGCTGCCCAGGCTCGAACCGGTGACCAAGGTCGCGTGGCTCGCGCTATTCGGCGGTCCGCTCTACCTGCTCATCAGCACCGCCACCGGCGCCGCCATCTCCGGGCTGACCGCCTTCCTGGCGGTCGCCGCGTTCGTCGGCGGCTTCGTCCTCATCGTGCTGCGGATGGACAACGGCCGGCCACCCGACTCCGGCTCCGGCTCCGACGACGGGGCCGTGGTCTGAGGGATCCGCCGGCCGGCCGGCCGGCCGGCTCGCCGGCGGCGTCGGCCGCTGCGGGGGGCGCAGGGCCGCGTCGAACAGGCTGAAGGCGTCCCTGGTCAGCCCGGCGAGGGTGTCCCCCACGCTGGTGAACTGGCCACTGGTGCCGGGGCCGCTGGTGCCGCCGGCGTCCCGGTACCTGCGGGCGGCCCGGCAGATCGGGCACCACTGGCACTCGGGGGGCTCGTCGGTGAGCTCCTCGGTGGTCGCCGTGTCCCAGACGTCTTCCTTCTTGCCGCGGCCGCCGACGCCGCCGACGCCGCCGAGCGTCGACCTCACCCGGCCCGCCACGTCACGGCCGATGCTCTTGGCGCCGGCCCTCATCAGCCACCGCTGGAAATCACCAACAGGGTCGCTTCCCTGCGCAGTGCTCATACTGACGAGACTAACGCGCTTTGCCTACTGGTACAGCGGACCGGTAACCCTGCCACCGGATGGGTACGCGGCGGCGCAGGCGCCGTCCCGGGGCTCCGCCCCGGCGAGGGGGCTACGGGGGATCATTCCCCCGGGGGAAATACTGCTACAGCTCCACCACGA
>DAHWEX010000027.1 GCA_027326205.1 Actinomycetota bacterium | reverse complement strand
ATCGTCACCGGGAAGCCGGGCCCGCCGTGTTAACCACACGCGGGTGCTGTCCTGAAACTCTGGCCGCGGTAGTTACGTGACAGCATCGCCAGCTACCCCGGTTCATGCGTCTTCGCACACCGGCGGCCCATGATCATTTGTCTTTGCGCACGAGCGGCCCATGATCGCGTCCGGTTCGCGGCCTTTGCGGCGCCCGCGCTTAAGCAATGCGGCGAAGCGCGCCCCGTTAGCCGTTGAGGTAGTCGAGTTGGGCGCGGACGGACAGCTCGGCGGCGGGCCACAGCGACCGGTCCACGTCGACGTAGACGATCGCGACGACCTCGGCGGGCGTGCGCGCCCCGGCCGCGAGGGCCGCCCGCACCTGGTCGAGGCGCTCCTTGCGGTGCGCGATGTAGTAGTCGAGCACCCCGGCCGGGTCGCGGAGCAGCGGGCCGTGGCCGGGCAGCAGCACCCGCAGGCCGGCCCTGTCGGCCAGCGACCTGAGCTCGTCGAGGGTCCGCAGGTAGTCGCGGAGCGAGCCGTCGTTGGCGATCACCGTCGTTCCCCGGCCGAGGACCGTGTCCCCCGTCAGCAGCGCGCCGTCCGCGGACAGCAGCAGGCTCAGCGAGTCGGCGGTGTGCCCCGGGGTCGCGACGACCCGCAGTTCGCAGCCCGCGGCCGTGATGACGTCGCCCGGCGCGTACCCCTCGGTCCCCAGCCGGAGCCCCGGGTCGAGCGCGCCGACCGGGGCACCGGACAGCTCGGCGAACCGCGCCGCGCCCGCCGCGTGGTCAAGGTGCCCGTGCGTCAGGACCACCTGCGCCACGTGCCGGTCACCCGCCTGGGCCGCCGCGAGCACTTGCCTGAGGTGCCCCTCGTCGTCGGGTCCCGGGTCAATTACCACGACCGCGGACGACCCGGGCTCGGCGATCACCCACGTGTTGGTTCCGTCCAGGGTCATCGGCGACGGGTTGGGGGCGAGCACGCACCGGGCCCGCGCGCTTCCCATGCCGCTGACTGCCTTGCCGTCCGCGGCCGGCCTGATCTGGTTCACCCAGGGCTTCCTTCCGTCACAGCTGCGATCAGATTCGCGTCTGCCCTTGTCAGAACGCGGCCTTCCCGGCCCCGCCCAGTTGGCGTTGTGGCCCACAGCCCTGGCAAGCGCGTAGCGCCGTGGCCCACAGCAACGAACCTATTAGCGTGGTGGCACACAGCGCCATGGGCGCGTTAGCGCTGTGTGCCACAGCGCCATGGGCGGGAGCCGAGCAGACGTCAAAGCGGGTAGTTGACGCCCTCTGGGATGACCAGCCAGGCCGTCCCGTCTTCGAGGACTAGCTGCGGCTGGATCGGCTCGATCTCCCGGCGCGCGCCGAGAATCTCCGCGAGCCCGTCGCCCGCGGCGACGGCGGACGCGAACTCGTTCAGCGTGGTGGCCGTCGGCGGGAGCAGCGACATCTCTCCCGCCTTGGCCGCGTCGATGGCATCCGCCGGGCGCAGCCAAGCGACGTGATCCGCCTCCGCCTCGTGCCCGACGGCCTCCTGGCAGGGCGGCAGCGCGGCGGCGAAGAACCGCGCGTCAAACCGGCGCGGCTCGCCTTCCGGCGTGATCCAGCGGGCCCACGGGACCAGCAGGTCCGCGCGAAGGACAAGGCCCCGCCTGCTGAGCAGCTCAGCGAGGCTCAGCGTGCCCGAGGCCACGGCGATCCGGTCCGCGTCCCACGACGCCGCTGACTCCCCGGCCGGACCCGGCGCGGCCAGCGGGCCGCCGCCCGGCGCCCCGGCGAGCAGCACGCCCGACTCCTCGAACGTCTCCCGGACGGCAGCGCAGACCAGTGCCCGCGCCACCTCGGCCGACGCGCCGAGCCGCGTGCCGAACTCCGCGGCGGACGGCCCGTGCCAGCCGACCTCCGCGCCGTAGTCCGCGGGGTCGACCGACCCGCCGGGAAAGACGTAGGCACCGGGCGCGAACTTCATGGCCGCGGTGCGCTTCAGCATCAGTACCTGGAGCTCACGTCCGCCGGCCGGCCGCACCTCGCGCAGCACCATGACCGTTGCCGCGTCCCGGGGGACGGCGGCCGTGATCCGGCCCGCGGCGAGGTCCGCAAGCCGGGCGGCCAGCTTGTCGCCGAACCAGTTGAGTTGTATCCGCACGCTGTCCTTACTTCGCTATCCGACTTCGGCGATCAGCTCGACTTCGACCGGGGTGTCAAGGGGGAGCACCGCCATGCCAACAGCGCTGCGGGCGTGCTTGCCGACGTCGCCGAGCACCTGGATGAGGAACTCGCTGGCCCCGTTGGCCACCTGCGCCTGGCCGGTGAACGACGGCGCGCTCGCCACGAAGCAGGTGACCTTCACGATCCGGACGATGGCGTCGAGCCCGCCCGCCGCGTCGGCCGCGGCGGCGAGGGCGTTGAGCGCGCAGATCCGCGCGAGCGCCGCGCCCTCTTCCACCGTGACCGAATCGCCGACCTTGCCGGTGCCCTGCAGCTTCCCGTCCACCAGCGGGAGCTGCCCCGAGACGTAGACGTAGCTCCCGGTCTTCACGGCGGGCACGTAGGCGGCGACGGGCGGTGCGACGGACGGCAGCGTGAGGCCGAGCGCGGCCAGACGCTCCGCCGGAGTGGTGCTCACTGCTTGGGCCGCTTCATGTAGGCGACAAGCTGCTCGGCGTTCGGCCCGGGCACCACGGCGACGAGCTCGTACCCCTCGTCGCCCCAGTTATCGAGAATCTGCTTGGTCGCGTGCGTCAGCAACGGCACCGTCACGTACTCCCACTTCTGCGTCATGCACCGAACAATAGCCGCCTGCCCCGGGCGTCCGCCGACACGGCCGGGCCTCATGCCGTCGCGGCCTTCGCGATCAGGCCGGGTTGCGCGCCGGCTTCACTCCTCGAAGGGCGCGATCTCGGGCACGGGCGGGATGGACTGCACCGGCAGGCTGACCGTGCTCGTCTCAAGCTCGGGGGCGGACTTCTCACCGAGTTCGGGCTTGCCGCCATGCGAGATCGCGGCCTCGGCGGCGGCCACCTCGGCGTCGCCCAGGTCTTGCGCCTCTGCGTCGGCCAGCGCGGTCGAACCCGTCGGCGCGGCCGGCCCGGGTGCCATGTGCTCGAAGAACCGCAGCAGTTCGACGGGCACCGGCATGACCAGCGTGCTGTTCTTCTCGCCCGCCACCTCGACCACGGTCTGCAGCAGCCGCAGCTGGAGCGCCGCCGGGTCCTTCGCCATGATCGCCGCCGCGGCGGCGAGCCGCTTGGATGCCTGGTACTCGCCGTCGGCCGTGATGATCCGCGCGCGGCGTTCCCGCTCGGCCTCGGCCTGGCGGGACATCGAGCGCTTCATGCCCTCGGGCAGCGACACGTCCTTAATCTCCACCCGCTCGACCCGCACGCCCCACGGCCCCTCGGTCGGCTCGTCGATGATCCGCCGGAGCTCCCGGTTGACCGCCTCGCGCTCGGCGAGCAACTGGTCCATCTCCGACTGGCCGATGATCGACCGCAGCGAGGTCTGCGCCTGCTGCGAGATCGCGCTCATGTAGTTCTGCACGTTGATCGTGGCCTTGATCGCGTCAACGACCCGGAAGTAGACAACGGCGTCCACGCGCACGGACACGTTGTCGCGCGTGATGCCGTCCTGGGCGGGCACGGTCATGGCGACAATTTGCATATTGACCTTCTGCAGGCGGTCGCCGATCGGCCGGATCCAGGTGACGCCGGGCTCGACCGCCTGCGGCTGCACCCGGCCCCACCGGTACAAGACACCCTTCTCGTACTGCTGCACCACCTTCATCGACCTGCCCCAGGCGACGATCCCGGCGATCACTAGCAGCACTATGATGAATACCAGAGCCTCCACCTCGACTGCACCTCCTCAGTTAGCAGCGAGCGCGTAAAGCGTTGATTCGCAGCCTAGTCCGCGCCGTCGCGCGAACGTAATGATCAGCTACCCGTAATACGTGAAACCCGCCCCGTTCGTTCAGGGCCGTTGTCCCTTTCCTTTGTTCTGGCCTCGCTCCGACCTGCGCGGACCGGCACCTATGGTCACCAGGCGGAGATAGCCTCGTTTTCGGACGCCATACCAGGCACTGGCATCACGCGACGAGGGACAGGCATGACGGCGAGGGACACGGACTGGGACGGCGTACGGCTGCACGTCGTGACGGGCAAGGGAGGCACTGGCAAGACCACTGTCGCCGCCGCCCTCGCTCTGGCCCTAGCGCACAGCGGACGCAGGGTGCTGCTCATCGAGGCGGAGGGCCGCCAGGGCATCGCCCGGCTCTTCGACCGGCCGCCGCTCCCCTACGAGGAGCGCAAGATCGCCATCGGGCCGGGCGAGGCGAGCGACGGACGCGACCCAGGCGGTGACGTCTACGCGCTCGCGATCGATCCCGAGGGCGCACTGCTCGACTACCTGCACATGTTCTACGGCATGCGCAGCGCGGGCGTCGCCCTCACCCGGCTCGGCATGGTCGACTTCGCGACCACGATCGCTCCCGGGCTGTCCGACGTGCTGGTCACGGGAAAGGCCACCGAGGCGACCCGCCGCAGGCAGCCAGGCTCGGCGAGCGGGTTCGCCTACGACGCGGTCGTGCTCGACGCCCCGCCCACCGGCCGGATCGGCCGGTTCCTGAACGTCTCGGCCGAGGTGTCGGGCCTGGCCAAGGTGGGTCCCATCAGGTCGCACGCCGACACCGTGGCCAACGTGATCAAGTCGCCGCAGACCGCCGTGCACTTCGTGTGCACGCTTGAGGAGATGCCCGTGCAGGAGACCCTCGACGGCATCGCCGACATCCGCGCCGTCCCCGGCATGCAAGTCGGCGGGATCTTCATCAACATGGCCCGCCCCGCTCTGCTGAGTCAGCAGGACCTGAAGGCGCCGCCGGACTTGGCGGCCATGTCCGAGGCGCTTCACGCGGCCGGCCTGCACGACCCTGGCTCCCTCGCGGCCGCGCTCACCGCGGAACTC
The DNA here is from genome assembly GCA_027326205.1 of Actinomycetota bacterium. Taxonomy (GTDB): domain Bacteria; phylum Actinomycetota; class Actinomycetes; order Streptosporangiales; family Streptosporangiaceae; genus Trebonia. The sequence continues at coordinate 7,587 of DAHWEX010000027.1, read as the reverse complement.
GGCGAGCACGCCCGCCGCGTCGAGCTCGCCGACCGGGAGCGGACCGAGCTCGAGGCGGCCGGGCAGCCGATCTACGAGTTGCCGCTGATCGCCGAGGGGATCGACCTGGCGGCGTTGCACAGGCTCGCCGCCGAACTCCGTGACCAGGAGGCCGCGTGAGCCCGTATCAGGAAAACACAGCGAATCCGCGCCTGGACATCGACCGGATCATCGACGACCGGCGGACCCGGATCATCGTCACCTGCGGCTCCGGCGGCGTAGGCAAGACCACCACCGCGGCGGCGATCGGGCTGCGCGCGGCCGAGCGCGGCAGGCAGGTGTGCGTGCTCACGGTCGACCCGGCCCGGCGGCTCGCCCAGTCGATGGGCCTCACCTCGCTTGACAACACGCCGCGCCTTGTCGACGGCGTCGACGACGAGGCCGGCGGCAGCCTGCACGCGATGATGCTCGACATGAAGCGCACCTTCGACGAGATCGTCGAGGCGCACGCGGACCCGGCCCGGGCGGCGCAGATCCTGGCCAACCCGTTCTACCAGTCGCTCTCCTCAAGCTTCGCCGGCACGCAGGAGTACATGGCGATGGAGAAGCTCGGCCAGCTCCGCCGGTCGAACGAGTGGGACCTGATTGTGGTCGACACCCCGCCAAGCCGGTCGGCGCTGGACTTTCTCGACGCGCCCGAGCGGCTTGGCCGCTTCCTCGACGGCCGCCTGATCAGGCTGCTGACCGCCCCGGTGAAGGCAGGCCGACCGTTCGGCCGAGTGCTCAACGCCGGCCTTTCGGTGATGACCGGAACGCTGACGAAGCTGCTCGGCGCGCAGGTGCTGCGCGACGCGCAGACGTTCGTCACGGCCTTCGACACGATGTTCGGCGGATTCCGCGAGCGCGCGGACGCCACCTACAAGCTGCTACAGGCGCCGGGCACGTCGTTCCTCGTCGTCGCCACGCCGGAGCCGGACGCGCTGCGCGAGGCGTCGTACTTCGTCGAGCGACTCGACGAAGAGCGGATGCCCCTGGCCGGGCTGATCCTCAACCGCGTGCACGACCGCATCGGGACGGGACCCGCCGGAGCCGAATCTGCCCGGCGCGGGGCCGTGGCCGGCCGGCTGAGCGCGGCGCGCTCGCTCGCCGCGGCCGAGACGCTGGAAGCCGCGTCAAATGGCGGCACGGATACCGCCTCATCCGCCGGCACGGTGTCATCTAACACGGTGTCATCTAACTACGTGGTGGCGGCCGCCGCACTGCGTCTGCACGCTGAGCGGATGAACCTCGGCGAGCGGGAGAGGCGGGTGGCCGGATCATTCATCTCGACCCACCCGGCCGTTCCCGTCATCGAGGTACCTGCCCTGCCAGAAGACGTACACGACCTCGCCGGGCTACGGCGCATCGGCGAGGCGTTCGTCGTTGGCTTTCACGATGGCTCCCGTCCCTAACGGGACGGGAGGAGGATTCGTCAGGCAGGGTCACTGCTAGCGGCAGCGGCACCGTTGCCACCTGGCCGTAATCGGCATCATCGCCGACCTGCCGGCGGAGCCGGCCTGTGGGCTCCGGGAGCATCCCCCCGGGGTAAATGGCTGCGCGGCACCGGCGAAGCCGGCGTTAGCCAACGAGCACGGCGGGCTGCCTCGCCGGGAGTCCGGGGGATCCCCCGCTTATCAGGCGCTAGCGACGAGTTCGTCGATGCCCTGGCGCTCGTAACGGTCACGGGCCGTCTCGAGCAGTTCGCGCCACGACTTGACATCGGGCCGGCGGCGCAGCAGAGCGCGGCGCTCGCGTTCGGTCATTCCGCCCCAGACGCCGAACTCAATCCCGTTGTCGAGCGCATCCGCAAGGCACTCGGTACGGACCGGGCAGCCCCGGCAGATGAGCTTGGCGCGGTTCTGGGCAGCACCCTGGACAAACAGCTCGTCAGGGTCGGTCCCCTTGCAGGCGGCGCGTGTGGTCCAGTCGGTGATCCACATGTGCCCAACTCCTCTTGATCGCCAGGCACACGTGTGCCCGGGCGGTCTGCGTTGACGGATTGCGTGTCCGTGAGGGTGTGCGGCCACCCAGTCACGGTTACCTCTTCGTGACAAAGGAACTTACGGAAGTGAGGGCACCTCTGCCAAGACCCGGTATGGTCATTTCAGAGATAGTCCCGATGGGCTATAGACGGGGCAGTCTGTAGTCACCATCGCCTCGAACGAGCACCCCGAGTAACGAAACTGGCAGCTTAATGGCCTGACGGCGGCTTTAGTGCCTGTAGTACCGCGCACCCCCGCGTACGCTATGACGTGTGCAGCTGCTGAACTGGACGGCCCAAAAAACAAACTCCGTCGGACGCCTCATTCTGATGTCGGTGCTCGGCGGCGTGCTCGTGGGGGCGATGGCGCTTCCCGTGGTGGCAGCCACTGGCATCCTGGTCAGGAACACCTCGGACAAGTTCACTTCGCTGCCGGTCAACGCCGCGAGCCTCCCGGCGCGCTCGTCGATCTACGACAGCGACGGCAAGCTGATCACCTACCTCTACGGCGTGGACCTCGGACCGGGCGCGGCGGCCACCGGCATCGACCGGCAGCCCGTCACGTACAGCCAGATCTCGCCGAACGTGGTGACGGCCATCGTCGCGATCGAGGACGACCGCTTCTGGCAGCACGGCGGGTTCGACTTCAAGGGCACCCTCCGGGCCTTGGTCAACGACCTCGAGGGCAAGGCGATCCAGGGCGGCTCCACGCTGGAGCAGCAGTACGTCAAGAACGAGGTAATCCTGCAAGGGGTGGAACAGGCGGCGACCGCCCCGACGCAGCAGGCGTACCAGAACGCGGTGGCGGCGGCGCAGCAGGACGCGACCGCGCAGACCATCTCCCGCAAGATCAACCAGCTGCGGATGGCCGTGCAGGTCGCGCAGACGCTATCCAAGCCTGACATCCTCGCCGGCTACCTCAACGACGCTTACTTCGGCAACGGGGCATGGGGCATCGAGGCCGCGGCGGAAACGTACTTCGACACCACCGCCGCCAAGCTCACCATGCCGCAGGCGGCCACGCTGGCCGGCATCGTGGAGAACCCGTCGGCGTACAACCCGCTGGCCAACCCGGCGACATCGCTTGAACGCCGCAACACCGTGCTCGGCCGCATCTGGGAGACCAACCCGACCGCCCTGAGCGAGGCCGACGCCGTCAAGCTGGAGAACGAGAAGATGGTGCTGCGGCCGGGGGCCGTGCAGAGCGGCTGCACCGCCAACACCGTCGGGGACATGGGGTTCTTCTGCGACGACGTGCTCCACACGCTGCTACTGGACAAGCAGCTTGGGTCCACCACGCAGGCGCGCGCCCAGTTGCTCGCCACCGGCGGCCTCAAGATCTACACCACCGTCAGCGAGACGGACCAGGCTGCGGCGACCCAAGCCGTCAACCACGTGCTGCCGGAGAATTCCCAGGTCTACAACCCCGCGGGGAACGCCGCGACCGAGGTCCTCATTCAGCCGGGGACGGGCAAGGTCATGGCGATCGCCGAGGACCGGCCCTACGGCACGGGGCCGGGCGAGACCGAGGTCGACTACGCGGTCAACTCCGCCTACGGCGGCGGCGACGGCGTGCAGACCGGATCGTCGGCCAAGATCTTCACCCTCCTCACCGCACTTGAACAGGGCGTGGCGATCGGCTCCACGATCACGGTCTCCAGCCCGGACACCGTGACCGGCTACACGGACTGCCAGGGCAACGGCACCAGCCCGTTCAACGTGGTGAACGCCGAGGGCGTCAGCCACAACACCGCCTACTCCCTCTACACCGGCACCGCGCTGTCCATCAACGTGTACTACGCCCACCTCGAACAGCAGATAGGCCTGTGCAACACGGTGAAGACGGCGGTCAAGCTCGGGATGACGCGCGTGGACGGCACCTCGCTGCTCGCTCAGGACGGGAACCAGATTCCCGCGGACGCCACGCCCTCGTTCACGCTCGGCGTCGTGAACGTCTCGCCGATGTCCATGGCCGCCGCGTACGCGGTCCCGGCCTCCGGCGGGATGTACTGCGCGCCGATCGTGGTCACCAAGATCTTCAACGGGGCAGGCAAGTCGCTGCCGGTACCGTCGGCGGGTTGCCACCGGGTGATCTCCACCGAGGTGGCCGAGGCCGCGAACTACGTCCTGCAGGGCGTGTTCACCTTCCCGGGTGCCACCGCCGCCGGAGGCGGCCTGGCCAACTACCAGGCGGCGGGCAAGACTGGTACCTCCAACATCGTCGGCGGCAACGGCACACCGTACGCGGCGTTCGCGGGCTACACCACCGCCCTGACCGGCTACGTTTCGGTGTTCAACCCGAAGTCACCCACCGGGAAGCCGATGGACTACCAGAGCGCCTGCTACCAACTGGAGTACGGCGGCTCCCTGTGCCCGAACGAGATGTACGGGGCCAACGCGCCCCATGAGGTGTGGCACATGACCTTCGACCACGCTGACCTGAACGGCTCGGTGAACTTCCCGCAGCTACCGTACAACAGCCCCCTGCTGAGCCAGGGCAACGGCCAGACGGTCAAGCAAGCCTGCCAGCCCAGCAAGAAGAGCAAGAACAACAACGCCACCTGCACGGGCACTGGCACTGGCAACGCCACGGGCACGGGCAACGGCACGGGCACAGGCACAGGCAACGCCACGGGCACCGGGAACGGCACAGGCACAGGCACAGGGAACGGCACAGGGAACGGCAACGGCAACGGGAACGGCACAGGGAACGGCAACGGGAACGGCAACGGGAACGGCAACGGGAACGGCAACGGGAACGGCAACGGGAACTTAACGGCGACCGCTGTGGCGCCCCCGTTGCCTCAATCGCTCACGGCGACCCCGTTGATTACCCCGGCTCCGGCGGCGACCCTACGTCCGTTAGCCCGGGAGCAGCGCTAAAACGCGGAAAGGCCGCCTCGTCCGAGGCGGCCTTTCCGCGTATAGCGCCCCTGCCCTCACGGTCTTGTGAACAAGTTCACAAGACGCTAGGCCGAGCGGTTCCCAGGGCTCAGGCACCTAGCTGGCGGCGGACCTCGGCGGCGACCCTGGACCCGTCGGCCCGGCCAGCCACCTGGGGCGTGACAGCCTTCATGACCTTGCCCATGCCCGGCATCCCGGCGGCACCCGTCTCGGTGATGGCCGCGGCCACCAGGCCGACCAGCTCGTCATCGGAGAGCTGGGCCGGGAGGTAGCCGGCCAGGACGTCGCCTTCGGCCCGCTCGGCCTCCGCCTGGTCGGCCCGCCCCGCGGCCTCGAACGCCTCGGCGGCCTCCCGGCGCTTCTTCGCCTCGCGGGTGAGTACCTTCAGGACGTCGTCGTCCGTCAGCTCGTGCGCGGAGCCGGAGACCGCTTCGTTGGTGATGGAGGCGAGCGCCATCCGCAGCGTGCGCTTCCGCACCTCGTCCCTGGACCGCATCGCGTCGGTCAGGTCAGCGCGAAGTCTTTCCTTGAGTTCGTTCACGTATCTATCCTGCCCCAGGCGGCCACCGCCCGCCCGCCAATAACCGCCGCCCTTCCCTGGAAGCTGAAGTCTCAAGCAGCGGCGCGCCTCCGGGCAACGCCCGGGATATGCCTGCCCAGCTTTGGACACCATTGCCCCGGGTCTGCGCTGAGCGGGATGGCCACCGGCGGCCGTATGGCACCATAGGTGGGTGCGCGCACGAACTATCGCTTCCATCGCGGCCGTCGCAGGCGTCGCCGCCATCGGCTACGCCTCCGTCATCGAACGCAACTGGTTCGCGCTCCGCGAGCAAACCGTGCCGGTGCTGCCACCGGCAGCCGAGCCGCTGCGCGTGCTGCACATCTCCGACATCCACCTGACCCCGGGCAGGCACCGGCTGCTGGCCTTTCTCAGGTCGCTGGCCTCGCTTGAGCCCGACCTCGTGGTTAACACCGGAGACTCGATCGCCGCGGCCGAGGCCATCGGGCCGCTGCTCGACTCCCTCGGGCCGCTGCTCGACGTGCCGGGCGCGTTCGTCTACGGCTCCAACGACCTGTTCTCGCCGAAGCCGAAGAACCCGGCCAGGTATCTCTGGCGGACGAGCGCGAGCGACCACGACCGCGACGAGCCCGACCTGCCGGCCGAGAAGCTAGGCGGCGAACTGTCCGCGGCCGGCTGGCTCGACCTGAACAACCAGCGCGGCCAGCTGACCGTCAACGGACTCAGCATCGCGCTCGCCGGAGTGCACGACCCGCACTGCGACCGTGACCGCTACGACCTTGTCGCGGGCCCGGCTGACGCCGAGGCCGACGTGCGCCTAGGCGTCTTGCACTCGCCCGAGCCCAAGATCATGGACCTGTTCGCCGCGGACGGCTACGATCTCCTCCTGGCCGGCCATACGCACGGCGGTCAGCTCCGCGTCCCCGGGTACGGTGCCCTGGTCACCAACTGCGGCATCGACCGGGACCGGGTGAGCGGCCTGTCCATGCACCCACAGGTCTCCCCGGAGACCGGCAAGACGGCCTGGCTCCACGTCTCCGCCGGCCTCGGCACCTCCCCGTGGGCCCCGGCCAGGTTCGCCTGCCGCCCCGAGGCAACTTTGCTCACGCTGGCCCCGCGCTCTGCCTAACTTGTGCGCGAGACGGTCGAGTTATCCGCTAGACTAACGTAGGTTCCTCCGAGAACTCTTGCAGCGGGGTGTGGCGCAGCTTGGCAGCGCGCTTCGTTCGGGACGAAGAGGTCGCTGGTTCAAATCCAGTCACCCCGACGCTGCGAAAGCCCAGGTCACAGACCATCTGAGACCTGGGCTTCCGGCTTTTCTGGGCTTCTTTCCCGCCCCGGATGTCCGATTATGGGGACGATTTGGGGACGAGCTTGCGATCGTAGATGTTCCATGGTCCAGGGACGACTCACGATGGTTGGCGCTACTACCGTCAGGCCTAGTCGTCTACAGGAAGAGTGGGCCGCCGTGCGCCGAACTGGGCGGCGTACGTGCGGAGCCCGGTGTTGATGAGGCGGGCGGCGCGGCGGACGCCGGCGGTCACTCACTCCCCCTGAACCGGCCATTTACGGCCGCGCCTAGTGCGTGCGAGCGGTGTCACGCACAGGCGGCGTAGCGCGGGGCGGGGGAGGGGGAGGGCTCTCAGGGGCCGTGGACGAGGCCGCGCCGAGGGCGTGCGAGGCAGTCGCTGTACCCCGCGACCTGCGCTCATCGCGGTTGGTTATGCTGTTCCCGCTGAGGCGCCCGGGGTACGAGTGCGGAGACATGACGGCGGGGAAGCTACGCAAAGGATAGGATTCGTACATAATCCACGAGTCAGATAAAATACTAGTTAACGGCGTAATCCTAACTGGCGGTTTAAGCGTCCCTCTTACAAGGGAAATAAAACACCGATGGGCCTGCATGTAAGTAGTGGTTACGGCTATGCCGGTCGCCGAGTCATCCCCGCCAACGACGGGCCCTTTTCAAGGAGGCTGGCCAGGAATGACCCAGCACACAGTCACGTTTCGCTACGTTGATGTGCTGCTGATGCTCAACCTAGCCCTGATCCTTCTCTGGCTCCGGCTCAAGGGCGTCAACCTGCGGGAACTTCTCGCACAAGGCGCACTCACGGTTTCTGGTTATCTTCGTCGCCGACCCGATCCGGCGATCGAGCAGGCGCTG
>DAHWEX010000023.1 GCA_027326205.1 Actinomycetota bacterium | reverse complement strand
CCCGTCGGCCTGCATAAAGCCGAAGACGTACGCGGCAGCGGGATCACTCAGATCGAACTTCATAATACATAGAGTAGCACTAGAAATTTTTAGCTATCGGGAGATCCATGGCATGGCTGCTTCATGGCGGCTGTCAGCCGGCGGGTGGAGCGGCGGATCCACCCGGTAGCCGATGACAGCCGCCCGCGCCCGCCGTACGGTTACCGGTGACCGTAAGGCTGCTACCGGAGAAGTCGCAGAAGCAGCATGCACACACTCAAGCGCGTCATCGGCTTGGCCTGGATCGTCTTCTGGCTCTTAGCAGGCGGTCACCTGGAGAACGATCGCCCGCAGCGGCCGCTGCGGGCCGGCCGCCAGGCCGATCCCGGCGAGCGCGGCCCCGGACGCCTCCACGACGGGCAGCGCCTGCCCGGATTCGCCCGGCGTCACGTCGGTGACCCGGTAGCGGCGCGCGGGGTCGAGTCCCGGAATCCGCATGCCGAACGGGCGGTCGGTTCCCGGTATATCCAGCTGGACCCGGCACATCAGCGCCTGCGAACCGTCGGCGGCGACGACGCCGTGCATCCAGGCCGCCGCCTCGGCGGGCACGTCAAGCCGGACGACGCGCCCGCTGTGCAGCAGCCCCCGGTGCTCCTTGTACAGCCCGATCCATTCGGCCAGGACGCCGAGGTCCTCCTCCCCCGCCTCGGTGAGGTCCCACTCGATCCCGAAGTGGCCGAACAGCGCGGTGGCGCAGCGCAGTTCCAGCGGCAGGTGGCGGCCGGTCTGGTGGGAGAACGGCGCGGACACGTGCGCCCCCTGGTACTCCGGCGGCACCAGTTGCCCGGTCCAGCGCTGGATCGCCTGGCGGGCCAGGGCGTCGGTCATGTCGGAGGTCCACACCCGCTGCACCCGCTCCAGGATGCCAAGGTCGATCCGGCCCCCGCCGGAGGCGCACGACTCCCACTCCACCCGCGGGTGCCGGGCCCGGAGCCGGTCAAGCAGCGCGTAGACGGCGGCCGTCTGGGCATGCACCGCCGCCGCGCCGCCCTTGAGCGCGCTGCCGCCGTCGACGATGTACCGGTTGCAGTCCCACTTGACGTAGGAGACCGGGTACTCGTCCAGCACGGCGCTCATCCGGTCGAACAGGTAGCCGGCGACCTCCGGCCGGGTCAGGTCCAGCACGAGCTGGTTGCGCTGCAGCGGCGGAATCCGGTCCCCGGTGGCCAGGATCCAGTCGGGGTGGGCGCGGTACAGGTCAGAGTCCGGGTTCACCATCTCCGGCTCGAACCACAGGCCGAACTGCATGCCCCGGGCCAGCACGTGCTCGGTCAGCCGGTGCAGGCCGCCGGGCCAGACCGTCTCGTCGACCGCCCAGTCACCCAGCCCGGTCCGGTCGTCACGGCGCCCGGTGAACCAGCCGTCGTCCAGGACGAACCTTTCCACGCCGACCCGCGCGCCGAGGTCGGCGAGCGCGGTGAGCTTGTCCAGGTCGTGCGTGAAGTACACGGCCTCCCAGACGTTGAGGTTGACCGGCCGGGGCGTGCCCGGGTGCGCGGGCAGGGACCGCAGGTAGCCGTGGAACTGGGCGGCCAGGCCGTCCAGCCCGGCGCCGCTCGCCGTCAGGTAAACCCAGGGCGTCGCGTAGGACTCGCCGGCCTCCAGCGCGATCTCGCCGGGCAGCAGCAGTTCGCCGCCGCCGACGGTGACCGCGCCGCCCGGCATTCGCTCGACGCGGTGCACGGTGTTGCCGCTCCAGGCGACGTGCACGCCGAAGACCTCGCCGTGCCCGAAGCCGAAGCCGGCGGTCCCGGCGGTGAGCACGGTGGCCGAGTCGGGGCCGGGATAACCGCGGCGCCCCTCGCGCAGCCACAGCCCGTCGGTGATCTCATGCCGCTGCGGTACCCGCTCGGCGGCCCACCGGCCGGTGAAGTCCAGCACCTCGCCGACCGGCGCGACCAGCGGGAAGACCACGTCCAGGTGCTCCACCAGGTACGGCTCGACGGCGGTGTTGACGAGCGTGTGCCTGGCCCGGATCGCGCCGCCCGGCACCGCTTCCACCTCGGTGACCAGGCGCAGCCCGGCGGCTTCGTCCGCCGCCTCGACCCGCGCGCGGCCGCCGTCGCGGTCGACGCGGGCCCCGGTGAACCGGGGTGACCAGTCGCGCCCGCCCGGCCGGTGGCCGGACAGCCCCGGCCGCCCGAACCAGCCGCCGGCGTGCTCGGGCAGCAGCGAGCAGGCCCCGGCGTCCCGCAGCAGCGCGGCGGCATCGGCCGGATCGAGGCCGTCCCCGGGCAACGGGCACGCCCATGCCGCGGGCAGACCGTCCGGCTGGGGAATCAGGATGAGCGCGGTACCGGCCGCATCCGGCGCGATGAGAAGGGGATCCCTGTTTGCTGTGACTGTCTCGAGCATGGGCACAACAGTAGGGCGCGGGCTCAGCCGCGATGATGGTGGATCCCGGGGCTGTCGTCAGCCAGTTCGCGGCTCTCCTATGTCCGGTCGTTCCACGACCCACCAAGCGCCGTACGGAGGCAGCAGGAGGATGCCGTCGGCGCCCACTTGCAGGTCATATCCACCCAGCGCCTCGTAGGGCCTGTTTACTCCTAGTGCGTGAATCCAGCCGAGCGGAAAGGGCCGCAACTGCTCGGTGACGTTGTAGAGACCCACGAACAGCCCGCTGGGATGCCGCCGCACAGTGGCGAGAACCCCGTTATCGGTGCCTGGGAGGATCTGCGAGGGAGCGGAAGCGTGCAGCTGAGGGAGAGAGCCGCGAACGCGAGCGATACGGGCCAGGCCGCTGAACACCCGTCCCGCCACCGTGTGCATGTCGTCGCGCTGAGCTGCGCGAGTCCAGTCGAGCCTCGGCCGGTGCGCCCAGCGGTTGTCCGCCTCGTGCCCCTCCTCCTCCATCCAGCCCGGATCGTTGGGTTGTCCGAGTTCGTCGCCGCTCCACACCACCGGTACGCCGCCCCAGGCCGCGGCTATGGCGTGGGCCAGGAAGACGCGTCTCAAAGCGGCGTCGGCCGCAGCGGGGGAACCGCGCTCACGCAAGCCGGCGAGCGACGCGGCCGTCCCGCTGATCCGCCGGTCGCCGGTGACCGGGTTGGCCTGGAAGACCAGGCCGTCTGACCAGGATCCGGGTGCGGCGCCGGAATACCAGTCGGCGAGGAAGCGCCGGTGCCCTTCTCCGGTCACCCCGACGGCAGCGGCATCGTGGTCGTCGATGGCCCACCCGATGTCGTCATGGCACCGGACGTACGTGATCCAGGTGCCGGTGCTGGGGGCCGGCGGCAGCGCGGTGAGGGCTTGCCGTCCGAGTGCGGTGCTCCGGGTGGCAAGCATCGACCAGATCTGGACCATCAGGCTGTTGTGGTACGCCAGGTCGCTCACGCGGCCGGCGTGGGTGCCTGTGCCGAGGTACTGCACGAGGTCGCGGGGCGCGACGATCGCCTCGGCCTTGAAGGCCACCGCTGGAGCGACGATCCGGGTGACCGCGCGGATGACCTGGGTGATGGCGTGCACCTCGGGCTGGTTCTGGCAGTTGGTGCCCATCCGCTTCCAGACAAACGCGATCGCGTCCAGGCGGAGGACCTCCACCCCGAGGTTGGCCAGCCACAGGACGATATCGACGAACTCGGTGAGCACCGCCGGGTTGCTCCAGTTGAGGTCCCACTGCCACCGGTTGAAAGTGGTCCAGACCCAGCCGTCGAGCTCCGGTTCGTAGGTGAAGCTTCCCGGCGCGAACTCCGGAAAGACCTCCGGGAGGGTCTGCTCGTAGGCATCGGGGAGGCGCCGGTCGGGGAAGATGTGGAAGTAGCCGCGGTGGACCGGGTCTCCGGAACGGGCCGCGACGGCCCACTCGTGTTCTCGCGCCACGTGGTTGAGTACGAGGTCGACCACCAGGCTGATGCCGCGCGACCTGAGCGTCGTCGCGAGGTCGCGGAGGTCGTCGACCGTGCCGAGGTCTGGCCGCACAGCGCGATAGTCCTGAACGGCGTAGCCGCCGTCGTTGTCGCCCTCGCGCGGCCGCAGCAGCGGCATGAGATGCAGGTACGTGACGCCAAGGTCCTCAAGGTAGTCAAGGTGTTCCTTAACGCCGGGCAGTGTCCCGCCGAACCTCTCGGTGTAGCAGGCATAGCCGAACATGCGAGGCTGCTGTAGCCAGTCAGGCTGAAGGAGCCGCACCTGGTCGAGACGGTGAAGGTCGTCGGCTCGATCTGCGTATGCCGAGGCTGCGAGCAAGAGTAGGGACTCTGTCAGCTGCTCCGCGGCATTAACGTCTGGATAGACCGCTCCAATGGCGTCACTGA